>CAVKTU010000016.1:0-16537 GCA_963659395.1 Holdemanella sp.
CGGTGGTCACACCCGTTCCCATCCCGAACACGGAAGTTAAGCACCGCAGCGGCGAAGATAGCAGGCCTCGAAAGGGCCACAAAAATAGCGCGTTGCTGGGCTTTTTTCTTTTATGCGGATTAATCTCTGTCGAATATAGAAGGTTTGTTTGATTTAAAACGAAGTTTAGGATAGCGAAAGCGATCTTTGAATGTACGAAATTATTGATCTAGAGATTTGCTTAAGATAAAAGATGGCGTTTTATAATGTTAGGAGCATATGCCATTTTGGCATATTTATATGATAGAAAATATGCCATCCTGCAAAGTCAGACGTTTTGATGGGAATAGCGGTTGGAATCGTTATGGATTCACGCATTTTTAAAGACGACTTTAAAAGGAGATGCGGACATTCATTCTTCTTAATGTCTATCGTCGTGAAAACAAAAGGGGATCCCTAGCGAGAGACTTGGTGAGGATCAAACGACGTCGTAGTACATCGCTTTTTATTGTTCTTGGGCGTTTATTTTACGAATAAAGTCGCCTGGAGTTATCGCTTTTGTTTCGGAATTTGCGTAATCCCTAATGTTGCAGGTTATGATGTAATCTGCCGAGACGTCGGCTGCACATTTATCCTGCAGACAATCCTCAAAATCGGCAAATTGACTATTTTCTATCGCGGCGATGATCGCTTCTTGCGAAGCGTTAGCCACAGTAAATATCTTACAAATGGCCTTCAGGTATTCTCTTCGAACGCGACTCTCTTTCTTTCTAAGGACGTACCAAATAATGGAAAGGGTGTGGAAGGCGATATATCCGACAAAATCGCCCTTGGCGCATTTCATAATGATTTCGCTGGATTGATCGGAGTCTTCGCCGTCTCTTTTCAGCAAATAATTCAAAATCACGTTTGCGTCAATCAATAATGCCATATTTTTCATTCGTAGCTTCTTCTCTTTCTTGATCAAAATCAACGTCGATAGGATGGTTTTTCTTTAAATTCTCGAGCTTTTCGAAGGCGGATAATTTCTCTTGTTTCAGGCTGGAGTCGCTAGAAGGGGCTTTGATAATGAAAGGGATGCACCTTTCGCTTATGACCGTCTTCGTGTAGGTTTCATAAAACGTCTGCTTGGTTTGGCCCATGGCGTCAAGGATAGCGTTAAGCTCGTCATAGACGGAATCTTCTAGTCTGACGCTGATTGTTTTCATTTTCGGATTCTCCTTTTCAACTGACTTAATTATATTGTATTTTGACACACATAGAAGCAAATAGCATTCAATTGGATTCATATGATAGACAATAAAGTTACCATAAGATAAAACTATGGTTGTCTGCGATTATTGGAAGGATGCCGTTATGGCGCGAAAGGTGTTTAAGGGCAACACCCCTTTTTGCTTATTGATAAAAAAGGCGAATGCGAACAAAGCGATGATTCGACATGTTATAGATTAGATAGCATCGGTTCCGCTCAAGACGTCCATAAGTCTAAGGAATAAGGCTTTTCCGTGCCCTCTGATGCGCAAGAAAGGGTTTCGAATTTTTAACCCCTTTTTACAAACCATCCATATTTGTAGCTTTAAAGGGATCCTTTCGATAATCCCTAGCGATTTGATAAATGCCTGACTAAGTAGGATAATAAAGGGGTTCTTTTCGAACGTAACTCATGACCATAAATAAAAAAACTCCATACGGAAATATCGCCATCACCGAAGAAGCCGTCGCCTCGTTGTCGGGCGAAGCCGCCTTAGAATGCTATGGGGTGGTGGGCTTAACCGAGCCAAGCCTTTCGCGGGCCTATATCCGCGAACTCCTCAAGAAAGAAGAATACATCAAAGGCGTGCGCGCTAAGCAAACGAAGACCGGATATGAGGTCGATTTGTACATCGTCGCCGCCTATGGCGTCAAAATAACCGAAGTCGTTCAGGAAGTGCAGAAGCGCGTTTCCTATGTTTTGAAGAAGACATTTGGCATGGAAGACATCGAAGTGAACGTCCTTTTACAGCAAATCATCGAAGTGAAATGAGAAAATTATGAAAACGATAAATGGCCAGGAATTAAAGCGCCTCTTCTTATCGGGCGCCAATAATCTCTATAATCATTACCCTGAAGTCGATCAGCTTAACGTCTTCCCCGTTCCCGATGGCGATACGGGGATGAACATGAATTTGACCCTCTCTAGCGGTGCTAAAGAGATTCAAAACCGTAACGACAACGACGTCGCGACCATTTCCGCCAGTTTCAGCCGCGGCCTTTTGATGGGCGCTCGCGGCAATAGCGGAGTCATCACCTCGCAAATCTTCAAAGGCTTCTCCAATGCCTGCGAAGGGAAGGAAAAATTAAACGTTTTGGAATTGGCTAACGCCTTCGTCGAAGCGAAAACCATCGCTTACAAGGCCGTCATGCGCCCGGTGGAAGGAACGATTCTTACCGTCATCCGCGAAGCTAGCGAGGCTTTGAAGGAGGAAACCAAAAAGAAGAAGGATCTTTCTATCGAAAGCGCCTTGTCCTTCCTTTTGGAGGCCGCCAAGAAATCGTTAGAGCATACGCCCGATTTATTGCCCGTCCTAAAGGAAGTCGGGGTCGTTGATTCTGGTGGCGCAGGCCTATGTATCGTCTTCGAAGGGATGCTTTTGGCCATCAAAGGCAAATTCGTCGAACGCAACGAGAACATCACCGAAAGCGAGATCTCTTCTAGCGTCCTTTCCTCTCCCTATGCGGGCGCTAAGCTTTCGGAAGGGGAGGAAGGCTATGGCTATTGCACCCAATTCATTTTGCGCTTAGGGGCGCCAGAAGAAGGCAAACGCCCTTTCGTCGAAAAGAAATTCTCCAATTTCCTTAATTCCCATGGCAACAGCGTCGTCCTCGTACGCGATGAGGATATCGTCAAAGCCCATGTTCATACCTTGCAGCCTGGCGCTATGCTTAATTACGCTCAGAATTATGGCGAATTCCTAACAATCACCATCGAGAACATGAGCGAGGAACATCACAATATCACCCATGGCGACGCCGCCACGGATATGGAAAGCAATATCCGCCGGGCCAAAGAGAACAAGAAAAGAGAGCAGCCGCTAAAGGAATACGGCCTCATCGCCGTAAGTTCCGGCAAAGGGCTCGATGAGATGTTTAAGGAATTAGGCGTCGATGAAATCGTTTCGGGCGGACAGACGATGAATCCCTCCACCGAGGATTTCGTCAAAGCCATCGAACGCATCAACGCGAAGCACATTTTGATTTTGCCTAATAACGGCAATATCGTGATGGCGGCCAAGCAAGCATGCGAAGTCCCTGCCTTCAAAGAAGGATATTCCGCCGACGTCATCCCTTCGAAAACGATTCCCCAAGGCATCGCGGCCTTAACGCAATTCATGGAAGAATCGTCCAAAGAAGAGAATATCGAATTGATGAACGAAGCCCTGACTAATGTCTCCTCGGGCTCGGTTACCTACGCCATCAAAGACACCGATATCGATGGCGTCCATATAACCAAGGATTATTACATGGCGATGAAGGACGACAAAGAAATCCTCTCGTGCGTCAAAAACAAGAAAGAAGCCCTCTTGGCTTTGCTCGATAACCTGACGAAAGACGGCGATAAGGCGATGCTAACCGTCTTATTGGGGGAGGATATCACCCAAGCGGAAGAAGACGATTTGATGAAGATCTTGCCTGAGCGGTATGAAGGATGCGATTTTCTGATTCGCCGCGGCGATCAGAACGTTTATAGCTTTTTAGTCGGCGCGGAATAGCGCCATAAGCCCCAAAGACGTAAAATAGTCTTGATATGGCTTTATCTCGTTCTCCCAATGTTTTAGCGGCCTTAGATGAAATAGGGCTCAAAACGCCGCTCGATATTTTGGAGTGCCTCCCCAAACGTTTCGAATCCTTTATCTACACGCAATCCAAAAACGGCGATTACGCCGATAATGAAAGGGTCGTCATTTTGGGGAAGGTACGGGGCGATATAAAAACCCTTCGCTTCTCTTCGCGGGCGATTTCGCGTTTTTATTTCGAAACGACCGCTGGGGAGACCTTTCTTATTGAAGCTTGGAATCGCCCGTATTTGGGAAAAAGCATCGATGTTGATGAACTGTATACCATCAGCGGCTCCTTTGATGCCAAGCGCCATTCGTTATCGTTACTAAATATCCTTAAAGGTCAAGTCGCCCCCGAAGAGTCGTTAAGACCTCTTTATCGCTTGCCGGCCCCTTTAAGCGATAAGACCTATCGCCAGCTCGTTTCCAAGTGCCTTCTTATCGAAGAGGGGAAGATAGAAAACGTTATTCCCGAGGATTTAAGGAAGAAATACCGTCTTATCGATCGCGAGAGGGCTTTTCATTACGCTCATTTCCCGCATAATCCCGAAGAACTTCATCAAGCGATGCGTCTTTTTAAGTACGAGGAAGCCCTTTCCTTCGAATTAAGGACGCAGATGGTGAGGCTTGCTAACCAGGGATTAAGCAAGCATCGTCGTGAGATGATCGACAAAGATAAATTCGCCGCGTTCATAGCGAAGCTTCCTTACCCTTTAACCTCCGATCAGCAAAAAGCCATCGACGAAGCCATCGACGATATGAACGGGGACACTTTGATGTATCGCTTGTTAGAAGGGGATGTCGGAAGTGGCAAGACGCTAGTGGCGAGCCTATTATGCTATGCCTCGTATTTGAGGGGCGAGCAAGCCGCCTTCATGGCGCCAACGGACGCCTTGGCGAGGCAACATTACGCTACCCTCCAAAGACTATTCGCAGGGACCAAAATTAATGTCGTGCTGCTATTAGGCAAAATGAGCGGCGTCAGCAAGCATTTGGCGATGAATGACGCGATGGACGGAACGGGGGACATTTTCGTTGGCACCCATTCCCTTTTCTCAAAGAAAGTGACTTATTCCTCTTTGGGTTTAGCCATCATCGATGAGCAGCATAAATTCGGGGTCAACCAAAGGACGATGCTTCTTGATAAGGGAGAACACACCGATCTGCTGATGATGAGCGCCACGCCGATCCCGAGAACCCTCACGATGACCGTTTATGGCGATTTGGATGTTTCTTTCCTTCGGCAGTTCCCTTTTGGCAAACGCAAAGTGAAGGTCCTTAAGCCCTCGAAGGCCAAAGACCTTAGCGCGGCCATCCAAAGAAGCCTTCAAGAAAAGAAGCAAATCTATGTGGTGGTGCCTGAAATCGAACCCAAGGAAGGCAAGAAGAACGCTTCCGTGAAGGAGGTCTATGAATCATATAAAAAGGTTTATGGCGAGAAGGTGACGATGATGCATGGGGGGATGGATGAGGAAAGCAAACAAGTGGCGATGGCCGCTTTTGCTAGCGGCCTTTGCCCCATTTTGGTGGCTACCTCCTTAATCGAAGTGGGGGTGGATGTTCCCTCCGCCAATCTCATGATCATTTATCGGCCCTCCAACTTCTCCCTTTCGAGCCTCCATCAATTGCGGGGCAGGATCGGCAGGGACGGCCAGGAAGCCTCTTGCTATCTTGTCCCCGAAAACGGCCTCAGCGAGGAAGCCAAAGAGAAATTAGAGGTCTTCGCCAAAGAAGACGATGGCTTTAAGATCGCCGAAGAGGATTTGAAATTACGGGGTCCAGGCGAGATCGGCGGTCTGCGCCAAAGCGGCCTTCCGTCCTTCAATTACGCGAATATCGTCGAGGATTACCGCATCTTTGAAGTGGCTAGAGGGGACGCCTTAGAGATGCTTAAGAAAAAAGAGATGAAAGAAGTCGCCGAGAGAATCGCCGGCGTTAAGCAAACCTATCGTTCGTGAGTTTCGTTGATGGCGCCTTTTCCTAAATATAGTCACGATGGATTCCGATTCGCCCTTTTATGAAAGGCGTTTCTTGCGCCTCAGAACGTCTTCCATCTTCCCTAAAAGAGCCTAAGATATTTAAGTATTAAGTGCTCCTTAATACACCCAAAGAAGATGGAGGCTTTTTATGTCGAGTCTAGCAATCGAAGGGATGCAATGGGGCGATGAAGGAAAAGGCAAGATAACCGATTATTTCGCCAGCCATAGCGATATCGTCGTCCGTTCTCAGGGCGGCAATAACGCCGGCCACAGCGTCGTTCACGGCAATAAGAGGTACGCATTAAGATTGTTGCCTAGCGGCATCTTGCACCCCGAGGTGACGAACGTCATCGCCGATGGAGTGGTGGTTAACCCCACCGCCTTGCTTGAGGAGATAAAGAACATCAAAGAGGCTGGCGTCAATTCTTTTAAGCTTCTTATAAGCAACCGCGCGACCTTGCTTCTTCCTTATCACGTCGCTCTTGATAAAGCGCGGGAATCCTTCTTGGCAAAAGATAAGATCGGAACGACGGGGCGAGGTATCGGGCCATGTTATGAAGACCGCGCTTCGAGGAACGCTTTAAGGGTGGGAGATTTGCTACACCCCGAATATCTTAAAGAAAGACTTGAGAGGGCCTTAGCCATCCGCAATAAGGAATTAGAGGCTTATGGCCTCCCTCCATTCGATTTCGCTTCGTTAGGCTCTGTTTAAACAGACGACTGATTAGTTGCCCTTTTTGAAGATGCCATACCCCCATTCGCCATACGCCTCGAAGAGGTCTATCGGCATCGCCTTCTCCAATATCTCCCGGCACGCCATGACGATTTTCTCGGACATTATGGCGTCGAGCTGCGCCCCCGGCCTGTCCATCGCCTCCTTCGCGTATCCGAGCATCTTCTGAAACAAAAAGCGATCGAGGTAACCCTGCAGATGGCGCGTCGATATCCCCCGATACCTCGCCGACCACGTCTCGAAATCGGACATGAGGGAATTCACCTCGTTCATGGTTTCGCCGTTTTCGTTCGAGTGGGCGACGGATTTGATCTGGATATGGGCGAAGCCGTTGTCTTTGGCGAACGATTCGTAGCAGGACCTGTCGTCGGTGACGAGGGTTTTGCACCCTTTGAGATGCGGCAGCATCGCATCGGCCTTTTCCCTGTCCTCGGCCCCGAGACCGACGATCTTGGCGACCATGTTGTCGCATTCGTCGACGGCCCATATGGTCATCACTTTGTGGCTCGTCGCCTTCGACCCGCTTCCGCGCCGTTTGCTTTTCCTCGGCATGTTGTCCGGCTTCGTCCCCTTGAGGTTTATCCTGAACACCTTGCCGTCCATCTCGACCCTGCCGAAAAGCTCGGCTTTGCCAAGCCTTTCGCTCAAAGCCGCTTGCATCTTGTGGCGAAGGTAGAAGGCTTCCGGGAGGCTTATCCCGCATTCCGCGGCGGCGGCGCGGAGGCTCTTCCTGGCGAGCTCGCATTCTATGAACCTAAGCCACACGACCGCCTTTTTCCTCGTCGATTCCGCCGGGCCGCCGCTGCATGACCTCAGAGTCATCCCGCACCCTCCGCAAAGCCATTTCTGCCTTCCTCCCGACGTCCCGTTCATCCACATCTCCGTGCCGCATTTCGGGCAGAACGGCCGCCCTTTCTTCGCCCGCTCGGCGAACGGGTCGAGCGGCTTCGGCTCCCTTAAGGAAAGGATTTTGGCCATGACGATGGCTTCGTCGTCCATAAGGCGGTCGGCGCTCGCTTTGATCTCCTTGTAATCCATGCTAAGAAAAAGGCCTTTGTCCAGCCAGCTCCGCAGACCTATTCGCCAAAACAAACCTATCGGAGTGGGCTGGACAAGGGCTTCTCCTTGTCCAACTGTTCGGTCTGTGTCATCGGTTTGTTTTGGCGGATAGATTGTACCACGCAAGGCGTCCAAAGAGGCAACTAATCAGTCGTCTGTTTAAACAGAGCCCTTCGTTATATAAGAAGCTTCTAGAAGAAGCCGAGGAATTAAAACCTTATATCACCGATACCGGCTTATATTTGTGGCAAGCCTTAGGAGAGGGCAAGAAGGTTCTTTTCGAAGGGGCGCAGGGCGCGATGCTATCGCTTGATGCGGGAACCTATCCTTTTGTTACCAGCTCCTCTCCCTTGGTTACGGCCATTCCTAAAAACACCTCGTTGCCATTAGGCGCCGTAACCAATGTTCTAGGCGTCTTCAAGGCCTATACGACCCGCGTTGGCAGCGGTCCCTTCCCAAGTGAGATCATAGACGAAGGACTCGCCAATAAGATTCGCGTTCGCGGCCATGAATTTGGCGTGGTGACGGGGAGGCCTAGAAGGATCGGTTGGCTGGATGCGCCTTTGCTTCGCTACGTCGCCCGCATCAGCGGCATTAGGCACGCGGCCATCATGCTGTTAGACGTTCTTGATGCCGCCGATACCATCCAAGTGGCGACGGAATATCGTTTGAATGGCGAAAAGCTCGAGACTTTTCCTTCCTCCCTTCCCGATTTCGAAAAGCTCGAAGTGCATTATGAAAGCTTTCCGAGTTGGAAAGAGGATATTTCAAGTGTCAAGAATTACGAAGAGCTTCCCAAGGAAGCGAAAGAATATGTCCACGCCCTCGAAAAGATCATCGGCGTTTCGATTGATTTGGTGTCGGTAGGGCCAGAAGAGCATCAGACGCTTGTTCGGAAGGAGGTTTTCTGATGATTGACCGTTATACCCCCAAGGAAATGGAAGGCGTCTTTAGCGACGAATCCAGGTTTAAAGCCTATTTGGCTATCGAAATCGCCGTTATGGAAGCTCAAAGCGAGCTAGGCATCATCCCCAAAGAAGACGTTATCAAAGTCAAAGAGAAAGCGGCGGTGGATCTCTCTCGCATTCAAGAACTTGAAAGAATCACCAAGCACGATGTCGTGGCTTTCACGCGTTCGATCGACGAAAAACTTGGGGAAGAAAAAAGATTCGTCCATTTCGGTTTGACGAGCACCGACGTCGTGGATACGGCTTTGGCCCTTCTTTATAAGAAAGCCGACGATCTCATCGTTAATAATTTTCGGGCTTTATTAGAGACTTTAAAGGGAATCGCTATCCGTTACAAAAACCAAAAAGCCATCGCGAGAACCCATGGCATGCATGCGGAAGTGACTTCTTTCGGCCTTCGTTTCGCTGGGTATTTCGACGAGGGGAAGAGGGCGCTTGAGAATTTCGAGGGGGCGCGCCGTTACGTTGAATGCGCCAAGCTTTCGGGGGCGGTGGGCAATTTCGCCAACATCGATCCTTGCGTCCAAGAAAGCGTGGCGAAGAAATTAGGCTTAGAAAGCGCTTCTTTCTCCACCCAAGTCCTTTCGCGCGACCGCCACGAATATTACGCTTCAAGCATGGCGATCGGCGGCAGTCTTATTGAGAAAATCGCCTTGGAGATACGCAATCTCTCCCGGAGTGAAATAGCCGAGCTTGAGGAAGGCTTTAGCGATGGCCAAAAGGGCAGCAGCGCGATGCCGCAAAAAAGAAACCCGGTTTCTAGCGAGAACCTAGCGGGGGACGCGAGGATGCTTAGGGGGTATTTGTTGCCGATTTTGGAGGACAATGCCCTCTTCCATGAACGGGATATCTCCCATTCCAGCGTTGAAAGGGTCGCTTTGATCGATATGGTAACCCTTTTCGATTACATGCTTATTAGAATGAACTTTGTTCTGAAGAACCTTCGTTTCTTTCCGCAAAACATGGAAAGGAATATCGCCTTGACGCATGGCGCCATCTATTCCCAAAAGGCCATGAACGCCCTTATCTTAAAAGGAATGGTCAGGGAGAAAGCCTATGATCTTGTGCAGCCTTTGGCCATGAGATCGCTTTTGGAGGGGAAGGAATTCCAAGCCCTTCTTAAAGAAGAGAAGGAAACCCATGACCTCTTAGGCGATAAGGGAATCGAGGCCATCTTTAGCGACGAAGCGGCGTTTAAGAATGTCGATTACATTTATAAGAAAGTCGGGATTCTTCGTTAAATGTATGAAAATATTACCTCTTCCAAAGAGGGAAGAACGTTCTCTTCTTTTTTCGTGTAGTATCTAATCAAGTGGATTTTTGGGAGAGAAAAGATGCTAAAGCCTCGTGACCATTTGGCTATCGCCCTCTGTTTTCTGAGGGTGCGATAATCGTCCAAACTACTGACGTTATTTAGCCTTTAAAGCGGGGGCCGAGTGCTTCCAGTTTTTCTATGGTTTGGCCGAAAAAGATGGCGTCATTGTTCTAATGTGTCGCCAAAATAAAAATGCAGTCCGGTTCGGGCAAATGAAATTACCGTGTCAAGTTGCATCTTATGCGTATGGCACGCGACCAAAGGTCGTAACCACCTAGTCAATAGGCCTCTTCGCGTTTAAAATAGCGAAGAGGTTTTCTTATGGGCAAAATCGTTATCGACATGTTAGGCGGGGACAAAGGCTTAGAAGCGAGCGTCCCAGCCGTCAAAAGGTTCCATCTCGAATATCCGGACATCGGACTCATCTTGGCAGGACCTAAAGAGAAATTAACCGATTTTCCTTATGCGGAGATCGTCGACGCAAGCGAAGCGGTGCCGATGGAATGCGGCGCTTTAGAGGTGCTGCGCCATAAAGACAGCTCTTTGATGAAGGGCTTGGCCGTCATGAAGGAAGAGGGGGCTTTAGGCATCGTCAGCGCGGGGTCCACGGGCGGGTTTCTTTCCGCTGCCACGATTACCCTTAAGAAATTGCCGGGCGTTTTGCGCCCTGCATTAGTCACGGCCTTCCCTAAGCTATCGGAAAAAGGGAAATTCGTCACGATGTTAGACGTAGGAGCGAGCAATGAGAATACCGCTGAAGAACTGGCCCAATTCGCTTTATTAGGAACGTTATATAGCCAAATCGTTTTCCATAACGAGAATCCGAAAGTGAAGCTTCTAAGCAATGGCTCGGAAGAAGGCAAAGGCTCGCCCGTTGGCAAGGAAGCCTATAAGCTTTTATCCATGGATAAGCGGATTAATTTCCTTGGCAACGCCGAGGGCAACGATATTTTGATGGGCGAAGCCGATGTCATCGTAAGCGATGGCTATTCGGGCAATATCATGCTCAAAACGACCGAAGGGACGGCCAAAGGGGTCGGTTCTTTGCTTAAAGACGCCTTCAAGAAGAACGTTTTCACGAAGATCGGCTATTTGTTCGTGAGGAAGGGCATCAAGGAAATGAAAAGCAAGATGGACCCCAAACAAGTCGGCGGCGCTTTGTTGATGGGCATCAACGGCTTAGCCGTCAAAGCCCATGGCAATAGCGATGGCGAAGCTTTCTATCACGCCTTGGATTTGATGGGTAAGTTGGTCAAAGGAGGAATCCTAGACAAAATCAAAGAGGGCTTGGAAGGGAAACAATGAGAAACGTTTCCGAATTGTTGGACAAACTTCATATCGTCGGGCACGATATCCCCTTATACGAGGAAGCTTTGACGCATTCCTCATATAACGCCACGGCCAAGACGAAGCACCGCGATTATGAGCGCTTGGAATTCCTAGGCGATTCTTTGATCGGCTTCGTAACGAGCGAATTGTGCTTTTGCTATCATCCCGAGATGCAACAAGGGGAATTATCGCAACTAAAATCGCAATTCATCCGCACCGAAAGCGAGGCCTCTTTGGCCATGGAATTAGATTTGGGTAGCTATATAAGGGTCGGCAATTCCTTCGCCGCCGATATCAAAGGCTCGACAAGGATTCTCGAAGACGTCTTTGAATCCTTTATCGGCGCCATTATCCTTGATCAAGGGAAGGAATTCGCCTACAAATTCGTGCGTGACCTTTTCGAAAAGCCAATCGCCGAAGGGAAGGTCCTATCGGGCGTCAACCCCAAAAGCGAATTGCAAGAAGCAATCCAAGCCGAATTCAAGGAATCGGTCAATTACAAATTATTGCGCGATTTCGGCAGCCAAAACGAGAAACGTTATTTAGTCGGCGCTTATTTCGCGGGCTTAGAATTAGGGCGCGGGCAAGGGCGCAGCAAAAAAGAAGCGGAGACCGAAGCGGCCAAAGACGCCTTGGCGAAGAACGCCATGCGCACATTGCTAGCCAAAAAGAACGGCAAAAGGTGATTAATATGGGATTATTCGCATTCATAAAAGATAAATTCTCCAAAAAAGAGAACAACGATACTTCGAAACGTTATGAGAAGGGGCTTAAGAAGTCGCGGGAGGCTTTCGCGAGCAAACTCGACGCCCTTTCGAAACGTTACGCCAAGGTGAACGAGGAATATTTCGAAGACCTCGAGCAAATCCTCATCGAAGCGGACGTCGGCGTCGCCCTTACTTTGAGGATCATCGAGGAATTGCTTGATAAATCGAAGAAGGAAGGGCTTAGCGACCCGAAGCGAATCAATGAGGAATTAGTCGATATGATGTTCGTCGATTACGCGTCGAAAGGCGAAGGGATCACCAATGAAATAACCTTTTCCGACCATGGTCCGACGGTGCTTTTAGTCGAAGGCGTTAACGGAGTGGGCAAAACCACTTCCATTGCCAAACTGGCGTATCGCTATATCAAGCAAGGCAAGAAGGTCCTTTTGGTGGCGGCCGACACTTTCCGCGCGGGAGCCACCGAACAGCTTACCATTTGGTCGAAACGGCTTAATTGCCCGATCGTGACCGGCAAGGACGGTTCTGATCCCGCCAGCGTTTGCTATGACGGCGTGGCTTATGCCACCGCCCATCCGATCGATTTGATGATCGTCGACACGGCAGGGAGGTTGCAAAGCAAAACTAATCTTATGAACGAGCTTTCCAAGATGAAGCGCGTCCTTTCGCGCGGCATCGAAGGGGCGCCGCATGAGACCTTCCTCATCATCGATGCCACGACAGGGCAAAACGGCGTTTCCCAAGCCAAAGCCTTTAAGGAGGTAAGCGACATCACGGGCATCGTCATCACCAAGATGGATGGCACCTCGAAAGGGGGCATTATCCTTTCTATCCGTGATGAATTAGGCGTTCCTGTTCGTTTCATCGGCCTAGGGGAGAAGATGGAGGATCTCGAGGAATTCGATTTGGACGAATATCTTGGCGGCCTTTTGCTAGGGGAGGAACATGAATAAGAAAGACGATTTGCTCTCCTCCCGCGAAGAGGTGACGGATTTATACGATATATATAAGCCTTTGATTGCCGAAGCGGCGATCCGCCGTTTCGAGGAATATTATTTCGATGACCTCTCTTTAAGCGAGATCGCCGAAATCGAAGGCGTTTCCCGTAGCGCCATTCACGAAGCGTTATCAAAGACCGTCAAAAAGCTGTTCTCATACGAGAAAAAGATGCAATTACTGGCCAAAAAGCAAAAGGTGACCTCTTTGATGGAAGCGTACAAACTCGCCTCGATCGATCAGCGAAGCCCTGAAGCGGAAGCCCTTTGGAAGGAGATTAACGATGCCCTTTGAATCCTTAAGCGACAAATTTAGCGCCTTGTTCAAGAAAATGCGCAAGGAGGACCGCCTGACCGAAGAGAATATGGCTGCGGCCCTTCGCGAAATCCGTATCGCCTTATTAGAAAGCGATGTCAATTATAAGGTCGTCAAGGCCTTCACCGATGACGTCAAAGCCAAAGCGATGGGCCAAGAAGTCCTCCTTAGCGTTAATCCAGGCGAGCAATTGACGAAGATTTGTCATGATGAAATCGTTACCCTCCTAGGCAGCGAGGAAACCTCTCTTAACCTTCCCAAAAGCGGTCTGGGCGTCATCATGTTGGTCGGTTTGCAAGGCACTGGCAAGACGACTAGCGCGGGCAAATTGGCCAATCTTTTCAAGGAAAAGGAACATAAGAAGGTCCTTTTGGCGGGCTTAGACGTCTATCGTCCGGCCGCTATCGAGCAACTTGGCACGTTAGCGAAGCAAATCGACGTCCCTTTCTTCGAGATGGGCACCGATGTCAACCCCGTGGAAGTGGCCAAGAAAGCCAAGGAAAGGGCTTTGGCCGAAGGTTATGACGTCTTGATCCTCGATACGGCGGGGCGCTTACAAATCGACGCCGCCTTGATGGAGGAATTAAAGAACATCAATCACGAAGTCCATCCCGATGAAGTGCTATTGCTCGTTGATTCCATGTCGGGCCAAGAGGCCGTCAACGTCGCCAACGCCTTTAACCGCGATTTGCGCTTAACGGGCATTATTCTCTCGAAATTAGACGGCGACGCCAAAGGCGGGGCTGCCTTATCGATCAAATACATGAGCGGCCTTCCCATCAAATTCGCCGGCGTTGGCGAGAAAATAAGCGATTTAACGCCCTTTTATCCCGAGCGTATGGCTGACCGTATCCTAGGGATGGGGGATATCGTCTCCTTAGTCGAAAAAGCCCAAGAGGTGATGGACGAGAAGGAAGCGAAAAGAGATGCTAAAAAGCTTATGGACGGCGACTTCACTTTGGATGACATGCTTCGCCAGATGAAGACGGTTCAGAAAATGGGGAATTTGGGCGCTTTGGCCGCCTTGATCCCGGGCATGCCAAAATTAAGCGAAGAGCAGAAGGAAAAAGCCAAGAAGGAGATGGTTTCCTTCGAAGCCATCGTCAATTCGATGACCCCGTATGAGCGGAAGCACCCCGAAATGCTTAAATTCTCCCATAAAAACCGCATTGCCAAAGGCTCGGGCAAAACCAATGCCGACATCAATAGGGTGATCCGCAAATGGGAGCAATCCAAAGAAATGATGAAGCAGATGAAGCAATATTCCAAAAGCGGAAAAATGCCACCTGGTTTCGGTGGTTTCCGTTAATTTAGCGTTTGATGAATTTATGTCCCTTCTCGATGGCGGACTTTTCCCATTGGGGCGTTTCCTCGATAGCCAGTTCTTCTAAAAGATTCTTATCGCCTTTCGTTAAGGGGAGGCGGGCGAATAAATCGGGACGATAGGTTTTCGTTAAGACCAAAGCTTGCTTTTGCCGCCATTTCTTGATGGCTTCGTGGTTGCCTGAATAGAGAATATCGGGCACGCGGTGTCCGTCATATTCGTAAGGTTCGGTGTATTGGGGATATTCAAGCAGGGGAGAGGAGAAGGATTCATCTAACAAGGAATCATTGGATATGGCCCCATCGAGTAACCGCGTCACGGCGTCGCTTACGGCCATAGCCGGGATCTCTCCGCCCGTCAAGATGTAATCGCCGACGGAAAGAAGCTCATCAACGTAATTGTTAACCCTTTCATCGATTCCTTCGTAATGCCCGCAGATGAGGATGAGATGATCAAGTTTTGCATAGGATTTTGCGATTTCTTGATTGAAAGTCTTGCCTCTGGGGGAGAAAAGGACGACATGGCTATCTTTTTCGCGCACCTTCTTTATGGCGTCGACGATCGGCTGGCATTTTTGGATTAATCCGGCCCCTCCGCCGATGGGCGGGGTATCCGTCCGGCCGTATTTGTCGAGAGTGAAATCGCGGATTTGGACGGGGATGATATCGACGATATGCTTGCCGATGGCCTTTTTGATGATCGACGTGTTCAAAAATCCATCGAACATTTCAGGAAAGAGGGTGAGGATCGTTATTTTCATAATAGCCCTTCCATGACGTGGATGCGCATTTCCTTCTTCGCGAGGTCGACGTTAACGACGAATTTCTCATAAAGGAAGGGGAAGGTGAAGGATTTGCCGTTTTCCTTAATGACTTTGACGGTGCTTATTTTGCTATAGTCGAGGACATCGGCGATCGTGCCTAGCGCCTTGTCGGTCTCATTATCGACGACCCGCATCCCGATTAGATCCGACAAACGGAAATAACCATCGGGTAGTGGTGCCTCTTCCAAAGGCATTTGAATTTCATAATTGCGGTATTTGCCGGCTTCTTCGACGGAAGAAATCTCTTCGAAACGCACAAAGAAATATTCATCCGATGGTCGGAAGGAAAGAAGGGTCACGATGACCTGGTCAAGGGTTTTAGGGTTGTATAGGCTATATTTTCGCCCCTTTTTATAGCGGAGCGAAGGGAAACTGGTTAGGCTTTTGCCGCGGATCTCACCTTTAAGGCCGAAAGGCTTTTGAAGGAGGCCTATCGTGATTCTCTCTTCCATAAAAAAGAAGGCCGAGGATTACTCGGCGCCCTCTTCCTTCGATTCGTTGAAGCTTTCGAATTTCAAGTGGATGTGGATGTTGGAATTGTCGGCCTTGCCAGCGATGCCTATGACTTCGCGGAGGGCGTTGGCGACGGAGCCGTGTTTGCCGATGAGGCGGGCGGTATCCTTATCCTCCGTCACGATCAATAAGGTGACGTCGCGGGAACTACTTCCTGGCAATTCGCGGATGATAACGGATTCGGGATGTTCAATTAATGGATCGATGAGGCCATGGACGGCCTTCTCGTAGTCGATCATTATTTGCTCTCCTTTTTGGCTTTGCTTTCGGCGAATTTGGCCATGATGCCCTTGCGATTGAACATCGCGCGGACGGAATCGCTGGGCGTCGCGCCTTGCTTAAGCCATTTGAGGGCGAGTTCTTCGTCGATAACGGCCTTCTCCTCGCCAAGTTCGGGATCGAAAGTGCCGATTTGCTCGATGTAGCGACCATCTCTGGACATTCTGGAATCAGCGGCGACGATGCGGTAGAAGGCATCTTTGTGACGACCGATGCGGGTCATGCGGATTTTAACGGACATTTGTGTTTCTCCTTGATAAGTACGGGAAGACTATAATGGCTTTTCATCAAGGTGTCAAGCAAAATGCCTTTACAGACTTTTGAGGCATCGGCCAATTTAAACACTAATCGCAGTTTCTTCTAAAAAGCCGACGGTTCGCCGACT
>CAVKTU010000017.1:0-8878 GCA_963659395.1 Holdemanella sp.
CTATTTGGTTGGGCGAACCTAGAATAATCATCTTGGTAAAGGGCCCAATCCTCGTCACTAACGTTTGTAGTTCATTGATGTCCATATTTTGCGCTTCATCTACCATAATGATGCAATCTTGGAAAGATCTGCCTCTAAGGAATTCGGGGGCGAGAGGAATGATGTCGCTAGGAAGCTTTTGATAGGTTTCGGGCAGGCTTCTTTCCTCGTCATATGCCCTTTTATGACGCAACAACCGTTCGATAGAGGCGTCCTTATTGTCTTTGGATTTAGCCATCAAATGATTATAATTATCCAAAAGAGCACCCAAATAAGGTCCATATTTATCTTCTTCGGTGCCTTTAAGATAGCCAAGACGATGCCCTATTTCCACTGGCTCTCTCACATAATATAAGGAACGGTACTTCTTTTGGGCGCCCTTGCCCCTGATTAAGGATAAAGAGGCCGCTAAAGCGGTGAAGGTCTTTCCCGTTCCTGCGGCGCCAACGCAATAAACGACCGGCTTGCGAGTCGGATCTTCGTTAATGAGACGGATTAGTTCTTTTTCTTCTTCGTTGTCGCGAAAATCAAAACCGAATAGGACATATTTTTCGGTGACATTAGACATTCTCATTCCTCATAGCTTATTTGATAACAAGGATAGCGAAAGCCGTTTAAAATTCCAAAGATAAAATGTCATATAACTCAATGCGGTCGAGATGGATCACGAGGCGTCCGCTTTCGTGATCATAAGCAAAAGAAATCTCTTCATTGGAAGGTTTTTTGTGGATTGCCTGCGGGGCCTGCCCCATCTGAATCGATAAATTGACATCCATTAAGGGCGGTATGCGGTCAAATGTCGCGATGGTAGGAACGCGATGCGGCCCCAAAAGATTAATCAAATGAAGGTAATTATGTCCGCCTTTCTCGGCATAAACAACCTCCAATTCGCCATGGTGGTTGTGTTCGATCAGCCTCTCGTCGAAGGAAAGGTTGATCCCCGAGAAAAAATTCTCCAATTCCACCGTTCGTTCTGTTTTGTATATTTGCCCAACGTTTATCGGAGCGATAAGGATCTTACCTTGTCCATAATTCATTCTAGCCAAACCGGGATAGCGAGTTTTCCCGCGCAAAATGGTTGGAGGTGGGTTGGTGCATTCCACATCTCCTTTTACGTCAGCTGGATACAAATGGGCGATTTCACTAACGTTGCCTTCCTCAATAAGGGCGAATTCGGCGCGAACCTCTAACGAAACATTTCCGTCGGCGATAAAAGAGATTGGATGCTTCTCTTCTTTAAAAGAAATTTTTAGTTTCAGGTATGGGGCGAATATCTGCACCGTATGGGCGCCCATTAATAGCAGTTCGCCTCCATTTTCAACATAAGACAAAAGATTTTTTATCGTCTCTTCTTTCAATGCGAAAGTGTCGCTTAAAGCAAAACGGGGGAATTGCTTAAGCGTTTCTTTCGTAAGCGTTTCTTCGGAGACGACTTTCAAAGAGATTCCTTGATCTAAGAGCCCTAGCATCGTGCCGTATAATTCTTCGTTGTATTGGCAACCCCTAAAGAAGGTGTTCTCCAATTTGGCATAATAAGATTGAACGGAATAAAGAATTCCCATGTCGGGGACAATTTTTGCTTCATAGCAATATTCTTTCCGGTCATGACAGAATTTCGAGACTTCGGCCCAGTTGCCAATGGCCCCCGGTTCCAAACAGACGTTCGTCGGATCTTGAATATTGTAGATTTGGAACCCGCCGCCCAAAGCCAAAATGCACGCAGCTTCTTGCTCTAATTGGATAACGCCTTTGGTGTGATGAACGGGGAATCCGATGCCCCAACTCATGATATCCCACATTCTTCCATACATCGCCATGAGACGGCCGTCGAAACGGGCGCTGTCGACGCTGTTAGTGGGAGAAAGGTCGCCAGAAATATAATCGGTAATATTGATGCTATCTGGTAGCCAAGCGGTATTCATCCAATTGCTCGTAATCATGAAGTCTGGATTAAACGAATGGGCGGCATCGATGTATTTGCGAACATACGCAAAGAATGCTTGGCGATTGAATTCCAAGTATTCCTTAAATCCATTTTCCCCCGGTTTTGCGGGCTTTTTGTGATATTTTTTCTCATAAGCAATAACGGCAGCGGGTGAATAATCAACATTTGCGGCCCAGCATTCGCCATCTACCCATGCCCCATCAATATGATAATCTTCGATAAGCTCCTTTAATTCCGGAATCATTAGCTTATCTTCATATTCGCCAAACACCGACATGCGGTCGGTGGTTTTGCCCTCGCTATCGACGGCCGCCCAAGAAGGGTGGTCTTTAGCCGCCTTCATATCCCACACTCCAGAATAATGGGAATATAAGGGAACGCCATATTCTTTGGTGACCTCACGCCACTTGGCTAATAAATCGCTCACCATACCGGGAGCAGGCGTGCCCACTTTCGTGCAATAAGATGTTAATCCCGGATGGCCTTTGGTGTCGCACTGAATGAAATCGGGTTGAACATCGGTTATTATCTTTCGCAAAATCGCCGGGTCGAAATTCTTGCCGATGTCTTTCGTTTCCTTACAAGCGTGATAATCGAAATGGAGACCGAAGAAACGTTTTTGTTTGCTCATAATCCTACCTCGAAAGAAAGTTTACCATACTAGCCGCACCATTCATGCTGATGAAATGAAAAAGATGCGTTTTTTAAGCAAAATAGCCTCATGAATCTAAAAACAGCGAATCCTTTAAATCGCGCCCAATTTTTTCGTGAATCTATCGCTTTTCCGTGCTTAGAATCGGAATTCCAATTTTTCACGTATGGGCGATTCATCAAAACGTTATTCATAGACCTGCGGTTCTATGGCTGGTTAATTGGCGTCCGCTCACATTTAGATTTTTAAAAATACGGTGGCAACTATACTTTTTAAATGGTGATTCCAATTTTTACTAAATTTAGTATTTTTTGAAGTTCGTTAATAAAGACTCAAAGAGGGCCTTTAAAATCACATAGGCGCCTTTAGATGGCCCTTTATTGGCGCCGCTACATCTAGGGGATATCTGTCAAAATCCAGCTTTTCCCTTAATGGCGGAACAACAGCCGCTAATGAGGGCAAGAGTTTGCGATAACGGCGTTGGTTTTCGCTAGATACGCAAAAAACTTATACGTTTATCCATCTTTAAATACAAACGCGTGGGGCTTTAGAAGGAAACCACTAAGCGGCAGCCTTTTCTTTCGGGGCGGCCATAAGGCCTTTAATGAATTCGACTTCCTTTTCGACTTCTAAACGCGGGAAAAGCGGGGACGCTTTTTGAATTGAAACGCCACCGAGTTTGCCAAAGGCGGTGGCCGCTTCATAATTCCTTAGTTCCATAGGAACATTCAATTGTTCGAATAACGATTCACATTTGCTAATCAAAACCGGGGACAAAAGGGTTCCCGCCAAGAAAAGAACGTTAGCCAAATGAGACATGCAAGAAGCCAATTCGTCTTTTTTGCCATCGTCTTTCGCCAAGACCCAAGGTTCACTAGCTTGGATATATTTGTTTGCGGCGTCAATAAGGTCCATGACGGCGGTATAGGCTTCGGTGACTTTTAAATCGTCATTAAGTTGCTCATATATGCACACCGTTTTCTTAGCCAAATCGGTTAAGCCCTTATCTAATTCGTTATGATCGCCATCGAAAAGAGGAATAACGCCATCGAAATACTTACCGATCATGCCCATGGTGCGATTTAAGAGATTGCCAAAATTATTGGCTAAATCTACGTTAAGACGCTCCACGAATTGCTCTGGCGTGAATTCTCCATTCTGACCAAATGTTATTTCTCTAGCCAGATAATATCTAACGGCATCGACGCCGAAATGCTCCACTAACGGAGGAACGGGAATGACGTTGCCTTTGCTTTTGCTCATCTTACCGTCCTTCATCATCATAAGGCCGTGGACAAAAACGCGGTTAGGTTCACGTAATCCTAATGCATCGAGAAACATTGGCCAATAAATGGTGTGGAACCTTGTAATGTCCGCACCGATAACATGAACTATCTCCGTCTCGGGATCATTCCAGAATTTTTGGAATTTGCTGTCGTCTTCCTGCAAATACCCCAACGCCGAAATATAATTCGTCAAAGCGTCCAACCACACGTAGATAACATGCCCCGGCGCCTCTTTGACGGGAATGCCCCAATTAAAGGAGGTGCGGGTTACACATAAATCATTAAGGCCCGGTTTAATGAAATTATTAACCATCTCCGTTTTACGGTTTTCGGGGGTAATGAAATGTGGGCAATTTTCAAAAAACTTCAGCAAGTCGCCAACATATTTTTGACAATTGAAGAAATAGGCCCTCTCTTCTTTGCGTTCAACGGGGCGGTGGCACTCAGGACAAAGATGCTCTTCCCCTACTTGCGTTTCCGTATAGAAGGTCTCTTCGTGCACGCAATACCAACCATTATAGGAACCAAGGTAAACGTCGTTATTTTGGATGAATTTGGAAAATATTTTAGAAACGGTTTCGGTATGTCTGCTTTCCGTGGTTCTAATGAAGTCATCATTAGAGATTCCCATCGTTTGCCAAAGAGATAAGAATTTTTCGGCCACTTCATCGACGAAGACCTGGGGTGAAACGCCTTTGGCTGCCGCGTTCTTTTCGATCTTCTCGCCGTGCTCATCTAAGCCCGTCAAAAAATAGGCGTCAAATCCCCTTAATCTCTTGCCACGGGCAATGATGTCACAAAGCGTCGTGCAATAGGCGTGGCCTAGGTGTGGCGAGGCGCTAGGATAATAAATCGGTGTCGTAATGTAAAATTTCTTGCTCATGCTCTAGCCTCTTTCGATGCTTAGCCATTATAAATGGCTTTGAGGAAAGTTACACGAAAAGACGCATTTATCTTAAAAACGTCTTTCGCCTAGCAGCTACCGGCGTCCTTAATGGAGGAGTCCAGCAACTATAGCAAAAGAGCCGACACGCGAGTAAAATAAACGCAATGTCCTCTCCTCTTAGCAGAAAACAACGCGTATATCTATTCATAAAAAGAGGCTTCGATATCTTCGGCTCTCTTTTGGGGATAATCATCCTTTCTCCCCTTATGATTTTAGTGTCAATCATCACAAAATTAACCTCAAAAGGGCCGGTCATTTTTAAACAAAACCGCGTAGGAAGACACCATAAGATGTTCAAGATATATAAGTTTCGTTCCATGAAAGTCGGCGTCCCTAACGTTGCCCCCGAATACCTAACCACCGACACTCAACGAAACATGACCACCAAATGGGGTCACTTTTTACGCAAAACCTCCATCGATGAATATCCGCAGTTATTCAACATTCTAAAAGGTGATATGTCCTTTATCGGGCCCCGTCCGTCCTTGCCAGAAGAGCCAGAACTCATCGAAGCGAGAGACTCCTATTACCCCTCGCCTTATGAAATTCGCCCAGGATTAAGCGGCTATGCGCAAATGAAAACCAACCGAAGCCACGATGCGAATCTAAAAGCAGAATGGGACCACTATTACGTCTCGCATTTGAGTTTGTGGTTAGACATCAAAACGTTTGCTTATAGCTTGTTGATATTATTCGGGCTTCGTTCCTCTGGCAATTAGCAAAAACTTCTTTGCTTACATTAAAACACACAATTCCCGCTGCTTTTGGTTTAAAGAAAAGCGGCCTCCAAAATATGGAAAGCCGCTATTAATGTGTGTATGTGCCGATTAATCCAGGAATTTAGGATTCACATGCACGTGATACGGTTCTTGCAAAGCGCGGAAGCCATCATCGGGAATCGTTTGCTTAATTCCGCCCATCGATAAGACTTTGACGTAAATTTCCGCGCTCTTCTCAACCGTTTCGGCCAATCCCCATGTGTTATCAAAGGAATCTCCGGTCACGAAGATGCCGTGGTGCGCCCAAATCGCCACATCATAGGTTTCCATAAGCTTGGAAGTCGCTTTGGCGATTTCTTCGCCTCCGGGCACCATCCATTCCGTCACGCCGATGCCAGCTGGGAAAATAATCGGGCATTCCGTCATCATCTCCCAGAATTTATGACTCCATTCTTTATCGTTAAGCGGCATCACAAAGGAAAGGGCGATGCTATTAACGGGGTGACAATGATAAACAACGCGATATCTACCATTCGTCCTCTTCATCACCACCTCAAGGTTCATTAAATGCGATGGGAGCTCGGAAGTTGGCCTTCTTCCATCGAGCATGCCGCAGACAATGCGGTAATTCTCGCCCTTTTCGTCTAGGTGGATAATACCAAGGCAATGAAGCGGATCGTCGGCCATGTGCATCATGAAGGCGCCGGTGCATTTGACCAAGAAATACATATTGGCGAGCGCAGGTACGCTAGCGCCGATCTTGATCCACGGGGCGGATTCGTCGAAATTCTCTTTGACGAGCTCCACTTCCTCGTCAATCATCCGATAAGAAAGGTTACCGCCGTTTCTTTCGTGCCATCCTTTGGCATAGCCATCGGTGCATAATTTGATAAACCTTTTAACAAAAGGCGCTTCTAATAATTTCATTTTTATCCTCTTTTCCTTAAAACGTTCTTTTCGTATTCGTCGATGACGGGCATTATCTCATCAGTCATTCCTTCGCGCTTCAAATATTCCGACCAGATTTCGGCGAAGGGAAGATCTTTAACTCTTTCCTCAAGTTCTAACAAATGAGTGAAATCGCCTTTGTCTTGTAATTCCTTTAAGCTGTCCCAAGGCGTTAAGAGGGCTTGCAATAAGCACTTCTCCACGCTTCTTTGGCCAATAACCCAAGCGGCAATGCGGTTGATAGAGGCGTCGAAGTAATCTAACCCCATAACCACTTTGTCGATGGCGCGACAACGAACGATTTCGTTACAGATGTCTTGCATAGTGTCGTCCTTTATAACGACATGGTCGCTATCCCAGCGAACAGGACGAGTCATATGAAGGGCGATCTTCGGATAGAAGCAAAGCAAGGAAGGGATCTTATCAGCTACGTTTTCCGTAGGATGATAATGACCGTTATCCATCAAGCAATAGATGCCATTTAATGCGGCATAATTCTGATAGAATTCGCTAGATCCAACCGTATAGCTTTCTAATCCTATGCCAAAGACCTTGCTTTCCACCGCATCCATCAAAACGTCCTTCGAATATTTGACCGCGTAGATTTCATCCAATGATTTCTTTAAGCGCATGCGCGGGCCAAGACGATCGGCCGGCACGTCCTTTAAGCCATCGGGAATCCAAACATCGCAAAGCGAGGGAGAGCCTTGACGCTTGCCAAATTCCGCGGCGATGGCGCGACACGCTTTGCCGTGTCTCACCCAATAAGAGCGAACCTCTTCATCGGGGGAGCTTAAGGTGAAGCCGTTTTTGACCATGGGGTTGCTAAAGAAAGTGGGATTAAAATCCAAAGCCACTCCTTTCGCTTTGGCCCATTCCATCCAAGGCTCAAATTCCTTAATGGAAATCTGATCCATCGGAACCGGCTTTTCGCTCACGCCATAAATAGCGTGAAGATTGAGTCTTTTTTTGCCCGGCATCAAAGAGAACGCAAAGTCGATATCGGCCTTGAGCTCTTCGAAATTGCTAGCGCGACCAGGATAATTACCGGTGGCCTGAATCCCGCCCGTTAATGCGCCGCCATTTTGTAAGCCAATGACGTCATCTCCTTGCCAACAATGGACGGAGATCGGCGCATTCTTGAGCGTCTCTAGCGCTTTCTCGACATCAACGCCATAACGCTCGAATTTCTTTTTGCTTTCCTCAAACATGAAGAACCTCCTAAACGATTAAAGTATCGCACACTAATTATCGAGTGTGTTCATCTAAAAAGCGATGACCGAAAAAAGCATTTCCGTCAAAAAAATATGAGCGTTTGTGATTAATTTGCGCATAAAAAACAAGAAATCACTGCAAATTACCTATATTTTGTTTAGTGAATCGGTTTGATAAATTGCAATTTGGCCAATTAAAAACCCTCTATGTGAAAGGAGGAAATCCATAGAGGGTTTGAGGTATGAGTCAATTATTTGCGGATGTTCTTATACATCGGGCCATAGGCTTCGCAAGCACGGAAGTCTTGTCCTTCAAGATCCGAACCGAATAATCCCCAAGAAGCAGGGCGATAAACGTCTTTTTCGTCGACGTTATGCATGGCGACAGGAATTCTAAGAATCGATGCCAAGGTCAATAAGTCAGCCCCGATATGGCCATAGGTGATGGCGCCGTGATTAGCACCCCAATGGTTCATAACTTCGTAAGCGCTGACAAAGGGGCCTTTCCCCGTGACACGCGGGGTGAACCAAGTGCAAGGCCAGGTATAGTCAGTGCGCTTCCAAAGGACATCGCTAACTTCATCGGGAAGATGGACGCTATAGCCTTCAACGATTTGGAGCACCGGTCCCAATCCTTTAACGATATCGAGACGGATCATCGTCAACGGCATTTCCGCGCGAGTCAAATAACGAGAGCTGTATCCACCGCCACGGAAATAACCTAAATCGGCATATGGCCAAGTGGTGGCGTTCATGCATTTTTCGATATCTTCGTCGGTCATGTCCCACCATTGCTTCATCACATGGTGGCCATCTTTATCTTGAACTTCGCCGCAAGCGTCGATGCATTGAGCGCCGCTATTGATAAGATGAAGGAAACCATCAGCTTCTTTAGCGTGCCCCTCAATACCGTATCCGGTAACGCGTTTGACGCTATCGCCAGACCAATAGGTACGAACATCGGCAAAGATCGTCGCCCTACCATTGAGAAGTCTTTCGAAAAGCATTCCGATGCCATTTAACGTATCGTTTTCGGTAGCAAGCGTGTATGGCTCACGGGCGCCACTCCAATCGAAGGAACTATTAAGAATGGATTCCGGGAAGTCGCAATTCGGATAGAAATCCGTCC
>CAVKTU010000017.1:8916-16511 GCA_963659395.1 Holdemanella sp.
TCCATTGCCTTTGTCCTTGGAAACCGCCTACGATGGCGTTATGGCCAAGCGCTTCTTCTTCGCAACCTTCAGGCAAATTCTTGTTGCCGTTATAAAGGTCTTTGATGATGCAACACATCTTGATGGTGAATTCCCAATCTTTTTCCTTTTGTTCAGGGCTTCTTTGTAGTTCTTTTGGGTTTTTGTCGATGCCAGGATGGCAATGTTTCTTAGCCCAAGCCAAGGCCTTCTCGTATTCTTTGTGGTCATAGATGCCAAGTGTCATGCGACGGATGATTTCCACTTCGTCCACGCTTTCGACGCGCATACCAAGGTATTCTTCGATGAAATCATGGTTGATGATCGATCCGCCGATACCCATGCAGCTAGAGCCGATTTGCAAATAGCTTTTGCCCCGCATCGAGGCGGCCGCCACCGCAGCGCGAGCAAAACGAAGAATTTTCGTCTTGACATCCTCGGGGATGCTCATGTCGTCTTTATCTTGAACTTCGTGACCATAGATGCCAAAAGCCGGCAAGCCTTTTTGGGCGTGGGTAGCCAAAACGGAAGCCAGATAAACAGCCCCAGGACGCTCGGTGCCGTTAAATCCCCAAACGGCTTTGATGGTCATAGGATCCATATCCATCGTTTCGGCGCCATAACACCAACAAGGGGTAACAGTGAGAGTAATGTCGACGCCTTCCTTCTTGAAATATTCGGCGCAGGCGGCGCTTTCGGGGACGCGACCGATCGTTGACGGAGCAATGACGACTTTGACCTTCTCACCATCGCTATAGCGGATGTTTTCCTCTAAGAGCTTTTTGGCGGATAAGGCCATGCCCATCGTTTGGTCTTCTAAGGATTCGCGAACCTTGAGCGGGCCTCTCCGGCCATCGATTGTCGGGCGGATGCCAATAACTGGATAACCACCGACGAGACGTGATTTGAATTCCATTTTTTCTCCTTTACTAAGGCTATAAGCCTTTTCGTTCTCTACCATTATGCGACAACCAAAGATAAAGTGAACATCCGAAAGTAAAAATAGTTGACTCTTTTTTCACATTTTTCGATTCAAACATCAACGTTCTTCTTGCGACTAACTATGCGTGTACGTTGCAAAATGCGACTCGCTCGCACATAATTCATGGCATGCTAGACGTCGAACGAATGAGTCAAATTCTCGATTTGCTCAAAGAGAAAAAATCTTGCACAGTCTATGACCTCTCCACCCTTTTGCACGCCTCGGAATCAACCATCCGCCGCGATTTGTCGCGAATGGAGCAAAAAGGATTGATTGTTAGAACCTTCGGCGGCGCCATTTTAAGAAGCGACAGCGCGATTGAGGATTCTTCCTTCTTCCTAAGGGAAAAAGAAAATCTAAAAGGCAAGCGGGCCCTAGCGAAAGCGGCTGCCCAATATATCAAACCAAACAGCGCTATCTTTTTGGACAGCAGTTCAACTTGCTTACAGCTCGTCACCTTGTTGGCGCAAATCAAAAACATTCTTATTATCACCAATGGTTTGATCATCGCCAACGAATTGATCACCAAAACAAAACACGACGTCATTCTCTTAGGCGGTCGCATCAAACCTTCCACCAATAGCGTCCTAGGCAGCAATACCGAAGACATGCTCAAAAGCTATCACGCTTCTTTGTGCATCATGAGCACTTCAGGCATCGATCCACAATTCGGATTAAGCGAATTAACCGAAGAACAATCGCGCCTCAAAAAGATCATGATAGAAAATTCTTCTTCCTCAATCGTTTTAATCGACGAAACCAAATTCGGAAAGAAATCATTAGCACACACATGCAATATCGAAGACGTGTCGATTATCATCACCAACGCCAAGGTCGGCGACGAATACAAATTAGCCTATCAATGCACCGAATTTATCGAGATACCTAACGAATAATTATTTTCTTTCAGAGGGTTTTTGCTGGTCTTTTTGCGATTTTAGTTGTTCTTTTTCTTTTTTGATTTCCTCTTTGGTTTTAATGCCGTAACTATGCAAAACCCTCTTTAGTGAACGCGGGGAAAAATATAGCGGCTCAAAACCTTCCCCACTGATATTGGAAGCCACTGAGGTGGTGATGAAAGCGTCTTTATCCACCGACGAAACAAAAGCCCTTACATCTTTAGCCTCCGTCCCGTAAACGACTGAACGGACGCATTTTTTCTTCTCTCCAGTATAACCGCCCTCAATCTCGATAAGCGTCGTCGCGTGATCAAGCTTCTCATGGATGAAATCCATAATTGGCTCTGGCGAATCGCTGATGATATCCATAATAACGGGATTGTCGCTTTGAACATAAATGATGCGAATGGCGAAAGCGGCAACCATCGCGCTTACGATGCCCGATAAAGCGAGTTCCCAGCTCTGTAAACAAACCAGGCCAAGCACAATCATCATTGTATCTAAAAACAACCCACCAACATCTTGCTTAATCCTTGTGTATTTGGCGATAAGGAAGGCCAAGATATCCGTCCCGCCAGTCGACCCATCGCCCAGGTAGGTGATAGCCACTCCGGCACCACTTAAAATGCCTCCAAACAGACCCGAAGCGAGCAAAACGGAAAAATCCAATTCCCCAGCCGTCATGTGTCTGGCATAGAAATCGGTAATTTTTAGCATCCCCGCAAGATCGATACGCAAAAAGATTGAATAAAAACCAGGAAAGGCCAAAGTGCCTAACAATGTATAAACGGAAAACTTCTTGCCGAGGAACAAGAGCCCCAACACCCACAAAATGATTTGAATGACAGCGATGACAATATCGCTAATATCGAAGCCGACTTTGTCTTTGAAGAAATAATTCAAGATGACGCCCAGGGAGTCGATGCCGCCATTGACGATTTTACAAGGCATGATGAACAAAGCGTCCGCCAAGGCGAGGATTAAACAACCCAAAAGCACAAGAGAAACGCTTTTAAGCATGGAATACATTTTCATTTTCTTTTCTAAGTTCATCTTTTTCACCTCGCCACGAAAAACAAGCAGTCAATTCACCATAAATTTCAACCGCGCTACGCTTATGATAACAAACTTGGCGTCTTTTGTCGAAACAAGCATCGTAAAGAACGCTCGTAAGCAAAGCTTTTTTCATTATGAACAAACGAAAAAAGCCCCCTTGCGGAGGCCATAATCCTTTTCCGAAATTTATTTCTTCGTTTGGGCTTTGGCAAGACGCTTGTTGAATTTGTCGATGCGTCCGTCAGCGGTAGCGGTACGTTGCTTGCCGGTGTAGAAAGGATGGCAATTCGAGCAAGTTTCAACTTTGATTTCCTTCAAGGTCGAACCGGTTTCGAAGGTGTTCCCACAGCTAATGCAGGTAACGGTGCATTTGTGGTACTCGGGGTGGATGTCTTTTTTCATTTTCTTTACTCCTTTCGCCTAGCTAAATCCATAGCTAAGAGAGATACGGGTGATATCCTACCTTATCAAAAGGGCTTTGGCAAACGATTTCGGAAAGTCGGCGGGCGCTCACTCGGTTTTATGAAGATCGACGCCCGCTTCCGTTTTCTCTTTTTCCTCGCTTGCTAGCTTCTCTTTCTTCTTCTCGCGAAGCAAAAATAGCGTTCCCCACAGCACCTCAGCAGCTGTAAATAAAATGGCAATCGAGATGGGAATTACAAGGAAAAACGGATTTTTGTTACTTGGCTCATTCGGTATTTTTACGAGTCCAATAGCCAAAATTATAATGGCTGAAACCAACCCAATTCCAAAATAAACAATCAACGTCCAAGGATAGACGCTAGTCTCAACCTCGCGCGGTCGACCGATCAAAATGCCTTGTGATAACAAAGCTAAAGCTAGACATATCACCGCATACAGAAGAGGAAGATAAATCCTGTTTAACAACAATTCATAACTAAAGGACTCCCACGCCTCCGTATAAGTAATGAGCGCTAACGAAACAAGCTCTTTGAAAAATAACGTCGAAGCGACGATAAAGAGCAAATAATAGGCAATTCTTCTTAAAATTCTTAACGCTTCCATAACTACTCCTATAACTCAATGTTGTCGTTGGGTTTCATTAACATCGCCATCGAGGCAGTGACTTTCATCGCCTGATGATAATCCCATAACATCTCGGGTTTCATGTGCATTGGTATCATGTGCTTGGGAGCGATGGTGTTCGCCGCTTCCGTGGCCGCCTCGGGAGTCATGGTATAAAAACCGTCAATAGGTAACAACGCGTAATCGATGTGCTCTTTTTTTAATTCAGACATCTCGGGTATAAGGTCGGTGTCGCCGGCGTGGTAAAGGACAATGCCATCAAATTTTAGAATGTATCCAACGCATTCATCACGCTTGTGGTGCGAATTATAAGCGGGAACTGCAATGATTTCGACGTTTTTTTCTAAAAAAGAATGATAGACGCCATTGATTAAGGCGTCCTTTGCCCGAATCACTATTCCGTCTGGCTTTAAGTTTATTTTGGCAATGTCGTTA
The DNA here is from genome assembly GCA_963659395.1 of Holdemanella sp. Lineage (GTDB taxonomy): Bacteria > Bacillota_I > Bacilli_A > RFN20 > CAG-826 > UBA4951. The sequence goes on from CAVKTU010000017.1 coordinate 13,354, forward strand.
TGATCGTAATGCTCGTGGGTGATAAGCACCAAATCAGCCGGCGTTTGATATCCGACCCCCGCGTATGGATCGATAAAAATCACGGTTCCGTCGTTGGTAGTAATTCGAAAAGAAGCGTGTCCTTGATAAAACAATTTGGCCATGGCTATCCCCTTTCGTTGCGAAACGCCTAGTAAGGCGACAACATATTTTCCATCCTTCTTGTCCGAAAAGCAAAAACACGAGAGATTAATTAGTGAAATACACGGGCGCGTGTGCTAGTGTCACGCCAGAAAGGTGGTTTAATATGATTTCAAACAAACTAGCAATGCAGGTATTGAATGAATCGTTGGCAACGGGCGGCGATTACGCGGAAATATACCTAGAAGACAACATCTCGCAAAACATCTCGTTAGAAAACGGAAAGGTTGATTCCGTCACCAAAAATCAATCATATGGCGCCGGCATAAGGATTCTTAAAGACCTCAAAAGCGTTTATGGTTACACCAGCGATTTATCCTCCAAATCCTTACTTGCTTTAGCCCATAAGCTCTCGGCTTCTTTCGCTGGCGAAAGGCAAATAGAGGTAAATTCGATTAATAACGTCAAGGTTAAGGTTCTAAACAAAATAAAGGACCCGGTTATCGACGTTCCTCTAAACGAAAAGGTTGCTCTCTTAAAAGAAGCCGCCAAAATAACCGCGGACGTTGATAAAAGACTCGTTAGAATCATTGATTCTCTCTCGGTTAATTCAAAAAAAATCGAAATATATAACGCCGAAGGAACAGAAGCGAAACATTATAAGAATAGCGAGGAAAGAGCTCGCTTAGCCATGGTCGCCGTGGCTTCGGACGAAGGCAAAATAGAGACTGCTTTCTCCGCTCCAGGACGCTATGACGGCTGGCACTACTTCAAAGACGAGCTCGATTGGCGAAAAATAGCCAAAGAAACAGGTGAAAAGGCTATTGCCACCCTAAGCGCCAAAGAATGCCCCAGCGGCCGCTACCCAGTCGTTATCGCCAACGGATGGGGAGGCGTCATTTTTCACGAAGCTTGCGGGCATAGCCTCGAAGCCACCAGCACCGCTAAAGGATTAAGCGTCTTCAGCAATTCAATCGGCCAGCAAATCGCTAGCCCCATCGTCAGTGCCTTTGACGACGGCACGTTACCTAATGAATGGGGCTCCAACAACATTGATAGCGAAGGACACGTCACGCAAAACAACCAATTGATCAAAGATGGAGTGTGCGTTTCTTTCTTGGTCGATAAATTCAACGGACGCCGTTTGCATATGGAGGCTAATGGTTGCTCACGAAGACAAAATTACCGCTATGAGCCGACTTCTCGCATGAGCAACACCTATATTGCCGCCGGCAAAGATAGCCCTGAGGACATTATCAAGGACACTCCTCTTGGAATATATGTGACTAATTTTGGTGGAGGCAGCGTCCAACCCACCACCGGCGAATTTAACTTCTCTGCCAGCGAAGCTTACATCATAAGGGGCGGAAAGGTGGCCGAAATGGTTAAGGGTTGCACCTTAATTGGTTCAGGCAAAGAAGTCCTTATGAATATCGATCGCGTTGGCAACGACGTCGATTTGGGTCAAGGAATGTGCGGTTCGGCATCAGGGCTTGTTCCTGTTAACGTTGGGCAGCCAACGATAAGAATAAAAGAAATAACCGTTGGAGGCAGAGGAGGAAAACTCGAATGAACATCGCGAAATTTATCGAATACGGCGAGGCTAACGGCCTTTCGTCCGTCCAAGTTTTTGTATCAAAAAGCTCAAAATTATCCTTTAAGGTCTATCACAAAGAAATCGAAGGATATAGTGTGGCGGATACGCAAAATCTCTTAGCCATGGGCGTCTATAACGGAAGATGCGGAGCGGTTACGACAGAGAAAATAGACCATTCGAATTTTCCCTTCTTAGTCGCTGCCATCAAAGAAAGCGCCGCCATCAACGAAAACGAAGATTTCTTGGATTTTTATGAGGGCAGCAAGAAGTATCACAAAAAGAACGTCTATTGCAAAAAACTCGATGAGTGGCCCCTCGAAAAGAAAATAGAAACGGCCAAAGAGATCGAAGAAAAACTTTTTGCCTTTGATAAGAGGATTGCCGATGTTCCGACGGTCGCTTTCCAAGAAAGAGTGCTTTCTAGCGAGCTTTATAACTCCCATGGCTTAAAACTTAAGCAAAAAAGCAATTATTACTATATATACGCCGAAGTTGTTGCCAAAGAAGGCGAGCAAGTCAAAACGGGAGGAAACTTCTTCCTTGATGCCGATCCAGATAAATTCGACATCAACGACTTCACCAAAAAGGCGGCCGAAGAGGCTTTGATGAAATTTGGCGGCGAGCCCTGCGAAAGCGGCAAATACCCCACCATCATCAAAAGTGACGTCTTCGCCGACATCTTGGATTACTTCATCTCGCAATTATCCGCCGATGAAGTGGAAAAGCATTCCAGCCTATTGGAAGGCAAGGTCGGCGAAAAGATCGCCTCTAGCAAATTGAGTATTTCCGAGCGCCCCCTTGATAAGAACGTTCACTTCACCTACTTCGATTCCGAAGGGGTGGCAAAGACCAACAAAGACCTTGTCAATCATGGACGCCTTGTGACCTATCTCCATAACCGTCGAACGGCCAAGAAATTCGGGGTCGAATCAACCGGCAACGGATCATACGAAGGCAGCAAGATCGGAATCTCGTATTCCAGCATCTTTGTAAAGCCAGGAAAAATCAGTTTCGATGAATTAGTCAAAGAGGTTGGCAACGGCGTTTACATCACCGATATCGCCGGGCTTGGCACCGGCATCAATCCGCGCAGCGGAGACTTCTCTTGCCAAGCAGAAGGCTTCTTGATTAAAGACGGCAAGATTAATCGTCCTTTATCCCTTATCACTCTATCCGGAAACCTTCTTAAGATGCTTAATGACGTCAAAGGCTTTGACAACAACCTTAAACTACTTCCCAGTTCCTTCTCGGTCGCTGACGTTTATATCAAGAGCATGAACATCGGCGGTAAATAAAACCCCTTCTTGCGATAAGTATCAAACCGGCTTCGGCCGGTTTTTTCTTTGACGTCTCTTTTTAGACGACGGCATTAAAGAAAAGAGCCAAAAGGGAAAATAGTGAAAAGGCAAAAACAACAACAATCTCAGCCTCCCTTTCGGTT
>CAVKTU010000018.1:0-5701 GCA_963659395.1 Holdemanella sp.
GGTCTGTAGCAAAGTGGCCGTCTATAGCAATAACGACGACGTCGATCCGACGGGCGCTTGCATCGGCCCGGGCGGCTCCCGCATCCAAAAGGTCGTCTCGCAATTAGGCAATGGCAAAGAGAAAGAGAAGATCGATATCATCGCCTGGAGCGACAATACCGCCCTCTTCATCGCCGAATCCTTGCGCCCCGCCCATGTCTTAGGCGTCAAGATCCTCGACCCCGAGGCCCTTCCCCACCCGACCGCTTTAGCGGTGGTCAAAGACGATGATTTCTCGTTGGCCATCGGCAAAAAAGGCGCCAACGCCCGCTTAGCCGACAAACTCACGGGATACCATATCGACATCAAAGAAGAAAGCGAAGCCAAAGCCGAAGGCCTTGATTACGTCCCATACGATGAACTTCTTAAGCAAGTCGAGGACGCCAAGAAAGTCAAGGAAAGGCAGGCTTACGCCAAGAAGTCCATCGATGACGCCAAGAAGCGCCAAGAAAGCGCCGTCATCAAAGAAGAGGCCGTCGTCCCCGAAATCTCCGCCGAGGAGGAAGAGGAATATAAAGACGAGGTGAGCGACCTCGCCTTAGCCGCCGAGAAGAAAGAGGAAAAACCTCTCGTGAGCAAAGAAATCCCGGCGGAACCCGTTATCGAGGAAAAGAAAGAGGAAGATACGCCCGTTAAGACCGTCGAAGTCAAGACGACGACGACTTTGGACGCCCTCGAACGCGACCTCGAGGAAAGTGCCAAGAAGAAAGAAGCCGCGCCGAAAGGCAAATGGAACAAGAGCAAGCGGCCGCATCAAATAAGCGAGAAGGAAGTGGCCCATGCCGCGCCTAGCGAGCTCCCGAAGGAAGCGATGCCGATCTATTCCGAAGAGGAACTCGCCGAGATTGCCAAAGAAGAAGAGGAAGAGGCCACGCAAAACGACTACGAAGACGTCGATATCGAAGAATACGACAGCTATTACGACGAATAGGTGCGATATGCGGGAAGAGGATAAGCCATTACTCGGTTTCATCGGTTTGCTCTACAAAGCCCAAAAACTCGAGATCGGCGCTTCTTTGTGGCAAAAGAAGGGGCAAGTAAAGCTCTTTTCGAGGGCGTTTGACGCCAATAGCAACGAAGCCCTTCATCACCAAAAGCAGATCCTCTCCGCCCATCTGCCATACCTCATCCTCCCCCTTAGCAAAGGGGAGATCGGCGCCGCCTTAGGGAAGGAAGAAGTCTCCTTTCTAGGCGTAACCGACAAAAAAGCCGCCTTGGCCTTCATGTCCAAGGCCCATTCGATCAAAGGAGGGAAGTTATGAAAAAACGTTATTTCTCAAAGAAGAACGCGCAACAGCAACAAGAAAGGAACCGCAAGGCCAATTTCGATTCGCGGCCTTATGGCCAGAAGAAAGAGGAATTCGCCAAAGTCAACGGCGGCGTTTTCACCTATTCGAAGCCATTAAGCGTCCTCGAGCTCTCCAAAGCCATCAACGTCCCCGCTAGCGCCATCATCAAATTCCTCTTCATGCAAGGGAAGATGGTGACCATCAATCAGATGCTAGACGATGAGGCGATCGGCACCATCTGCTTGGAATTCAATTACGATTTCAAGAAGGAGAAGGTCGTCGACGCCGAGCATTTCGAAGAACTCGAAATCGAGGACGATCCTAAGGATTTGCTGGAACGCGCCCCGATCGTGACCGTCATGGGCCATGTCGACCATGGCAAGACCTCCATCATCGACGCCATCCGCAAAACCAACGTGGCCGCAGGCGAAGCCGGCGGCATCTCTCAAGCCATCGGCGCTTATCAGAAGGAATACCATGGCAAGAAGATAACGATCATCGACACCCCAGGGCATGAGGCCTTCACCGCCATGAGGGCGCGGGGAGCCGACGTCACCGACATCGTCGTTTTGGTCGTCGCGGCCGATGATGGCGTAATGCCTCAGACCATCGAAGCCATCAACCACGCGAAAGCGGCCTCTTGCCGCATCATCGTGGCCATCAATAAAATGGATAAGCCGGGCGCCAATCCCCGTCGGGTCAAAGAGGAATTAATGGCCCACGAAATCATCGCCGAGGATTATGGCGGCGACGTCTTGATGGTCGAAGTCAGCGCCAAAACGGGCGCCGGGCTCGACGATTTGCTCGATGCCATCGAAACGACCGCCGAGATCATGGAATTAAAGGCCAATCCCAACCGTTATGCGATTGGGACCGTCTTGGAAGCCAACCTCGATAAGGGCGAGGGTCCGAAAGCCACCTTGCTCGTCCAAAATGGCACCCTCAATCATAGCGATTACGTGGTCGTCGGCGATATATATGGCAAAATCCGAAAGATGAGCGACGAAAACGGCAAACAGGTCCTTTCGGCGGGTCCGGCCACCCCCGTAAGCGTCACCGGCCTCTCCGCCGTCCCTAGCGCAGGCGACCGCTTCATGGCCTTCCCTAGCGAGAAGGAAGCCAAGGACATCGCCTCTAAGAGGGCGCTTGAAACTCAAAACAAAGAACGCTCCCGCAGCGCCGCCATGTCGCTAGAAGACCTCAATAACCTCGTCAACGCCGGCAAAATCAAAGACATCAACGTCCTTATCAAAGCCGATACCGACGGCTCGGCCAAGGCCTTACAAAGCTCCTTGGAGAAATTATCCAACGACCAGGTGAAGGTCAAGGTCCTTCAGGCTAACGCGGGCGCCATTAACGATGGCGACCTCCTTTTAGCGGAAGCCTCTAACGCCATCATCTACGCCTATAACGTCCGCCCGAGCGCCCAAATCCAGCAAAAAGCGGACGAGCGCCAAATCCAAATCCGCCCCCATCGGATCATCTATGAGATCATCGAGGAGATGGAAAAGGCCATGCAGGGCCTATATACCGTCGAAAAGGTGGAAGAGGTGACGGGGCAAGCCGAGGTGCGCCATATCTATAAGATCAGCCACGTCGGCACGGTCGCGGGAAGCTATGTCACCAGCGGCGCCCTCCACGCCAACGAGAAAATCCGCGTTTTACGCGATGGCGTCATCGTCTACGATGGCGAGCTCGCGGGCCTTAAGCGTTTCAAAGACGACGTCAAGGAAGTCAAACAAGGCTACGAATGCGGCCTTTCGATCAAGAATTACAACGACGTCAAAGAAGGCGATATCATCGAAGGTTATCTCCTCGTGGAGAAAAAATAATGGCCAATCGCAACCTCCGCGTCAAATCATTGATAGCCAAGAATCTCATGGATATCTTCGCTTTCGAGCTCAAAAACCCCGCTTTAGGGATGCCTTCGATTAACGAAGTGGATGTCAACGCCGATAATAGTATCGCCAAAGTGTATGTGTCTTTCCTAGGCAGCAAAAGCCCCAAGAAGAACCTTGAGGAGCTTAACCGCTGCAAAGGCTATATCCGTTCTTCCTTAGCGAAGAAAATGGACGTCTATAAGGTGCCAAGCCTCGTCTTCATCTATGACGATAGTTATGAAGAAGCCCGTCATCTTGAAGAGGTCCTCGCCAAAGAAGGCAAGGAAATCGAAGAGGCGAAGAAAAGCAGATTCTAAGCCTTATTTGATCGTCAGATATTTACCTTCGTATAAATATTGCCGACCCACTCGCTTCATCTCTAGGGAAGAGGCGAGTTTTTTATGGCCTTTGATGGAGGCCTTTAGCGGCGTTATCTTCTTAACCTCCCGCCTTAATAATTCCTTGATGGCGATGGACAAAACGCCGACATCGCCAACGAAGCCAAAGAAGAAGAGATGGTGCTTGCTTAGGCGAAGCAAGGAGAATTCGCCCGCTTTGCGATGATCCTTAAAAACGAGGTAATTCTCTTCGTTATCTTTCTTTTTCCGTTTGGCCGCTAGACTTAGGCGCATATCGTCGCTAGATATCATCGGCTTGATGGCGATGGAGGTGTCCTCTCTTGCTTCCCATTCGAAGGATTTCCAATAGAGGGAGAAAGGCTCGTAATTGCCTAGCATCAAGCGGAAATTGTCCTCGCTTTCGGGGTATTTCCTATATAAGGACGATAAGAGCTTCTTCATCTCCTCGCGATCGGTCTTCTTATTGGCGGGGCAACAGGTGTCGGTGATCGGCATCCTTTCCTTATTCGCCAAGGCGACGATGTCTTTTTCCTTGGCGTAGATAAGCGGCCTAATGAAGGTGATGTTGGCTCTTTCTAAATGCATCTTCGGCTCGAAAGTGGCCAATCTCCCGCCGTGGATGGCGTTCATTAGCAAAGTCTCGATGGCGTCGTCGCTATGATGGGCGAAGGCGACCTTGTTACAGCCTTCCCTCTTGGCGAAGGCGTTGATGGCCGCTTTCTTCATCTTCGAGCAAATGGAGCAAGGGAGATGCTTCCCTTCCTTGGTGTGGGCTTTCAAAACGTCATAAACGAAGGTGGAATCCTCGATATGAAGGGGGCACCCCAAGGAGGAGCAAAATTCTTTCAAGGGGTCTAGCTTTTCACGGTTCCATTCGAAGCCCAAATCCAAAAAGACCGGCATGATGAGGAAATTCTTCTTCGAGAAATAGCGATAGACGCTCAATAAGCGGACGAGGCAAAGGGAATCCTTGCCTCCCGATAGCCCGATGGCGATATGGTCGCCTTCCTCAATCAAGGAAAAGTCGTTATCGGCTTGGCGGATGGATGAAAGCAAAAGGCGTAGGGGGTCCATGGCTAACGATTATAAGCCATTTGCTTAAGAAAAGGAGGCAAAGAGGTTATAATACGCCCTGATGGACGGATTATTGCTAATCGATAAGGAAGCGGGCATCACCTCCCGCCATCTCGATAACCTCATATCGCATAAGCTAGGGGCCAAGAAAGTGGGGCACCTCGGAACCCTTGACCCCTTCGCCACAGGCTTGCTTATCATCGGGGTCAATAAGGGCACGAAGGCCTTTCCTTATATCGATGACGCGATAAAGACCTACGAAGCCTCTTTGAAATTAGGGGAAGCGACCTCTAGCGGCGATAAAGACGGGGAAATAACGGCTAAAAAAGAGGTTCCCTCGCTTTCCAAAGCATCCATAGAGGAAGCTTTCGCCTCCTTTTTAGGGGATTCCTTGCAGACCCCCCCGATGACTAGCGCCATTAAAATCGACGGCAAACCCTTATATAAACTGGCGCATAAAGGCGAGGAAATAAGCCGATCCCCCCGTCCCATCCATGTTTATTCCTTGGATTTGCTTTCGTTTGATCAGGAAACGATCATCTTCATAGCGACGGTAAGCAAAGGCACCTATATCCGCGTTTTAGGCGAGGATATCGCCAAGAAATTAGGAACATTCGGTCATTTGCTTTCCTTAAGGCGGCTATCCATTGGCGATATCGGCGTTAAGGAAGCCAAGAAAGCCGAGGAAATCACTCCCGCCGATTTAAAGGATGTCGCTCCCTGTATCGCCCTTCCGCAAATCGCCGTCGACGATAACGAAGACAAAAAGGCCCGTAACGGCCTCCCATTAAGGCTGAATAGCCACCAACCTCGGGTTTTATTGACGCATCGAGGAGCCGCCGTCAGCGTTTATCGTCTAACGGCAGATGGCCTCTATCGCGCCGAACGGGGGCTATTCTGATGGAAAAGAAGGCCTTTGTCATAAAGAATGTTCCCGAGGTTAACGGATATAACCTCTTGCTAGGCAATTTCGACGGCCTCCATTTGGGGCACCAGCATCTCATATCCTTAGCGAAGGAAAAAGGGAAGGCCGCCGTTTTGCTTCTTTCCCCACCCTTCT
>CAVKTU010000018.1:5779-14543 GCA_963659395.1 Holdemanella sp.
GCTTCTTTCCCCACCCTTCCCGAAAAAGGAGATGGAAGGGAAGGTATTGACCTCCTTCGAAGACCGGCTAAGGCTCTTTTCCAGATATGAGGTCGATCTGGCCTTGATTCTAGAAACATCGCCTTCTTTCTTTTTCTTAACGCCATCTTCCTTTATCGAGGAGGTCCTTAAGAAGCTTAAGCCCGATTGCTTGGTGACGGGGGAGGATTATCGTTTTGGAAAGGATGCCATAGGGGATGTTGCCCTTTTAAAAGAACATTTCCCCGTCATGACTTGCCCTCTTTTGCTAGACGATAACGGCGAGAAAATCGGAACCAAGGAAATCGCCTCTTTCTTACGCAATGGCGATATCGCGAGGGCGAATCGCTACTTGGGACGGGATTATGAGATCTTAGGAAAGGTAGGGAAAGGCTATCAAAACGGTCGTAAAATCGGCTTCCCGACCGCCAATCTTTCTTTATCCGCCTCTTATTTGCTCCCTAAGGAGGGCGTATATAAGGGAATCGCCTATTTGCGGGGAAAACCCTATCTTTCCCTCGTTAACGTCGGCAAAGCCCCGACCGTCGGCCTTCTTAAGGAGACGCTCGTCGAGGTATATCTCGACGGCTTTAGCGGCGATTGCTATAACGAAAGCGTTTATCTCTCCTTCCTAGAAAGGATCCGCGATGAGAGGCGTTTCTCTTCCCTCGACGAATTAAAAGAACAATTGGAAAAAGACCTTAGAACCATCAGGAGGATCATATGAAAGCGATTATCATGGCCATGAATAAAGAAGCCCAAGGACTGATAGAGAAAACGACCTTGCTCGAAAGAAAGGAACACGGGGCGGCCATTTATGAGAAACGCAAAGGGGAAAGAGAGGAATTCATCCTCGTTATTTCGGGAATCGGCAAGACCCTTAGCGCGATGGCCACTAGCGCCCTTCCCTTCCTTTACCCCGAAGCCGACGCCCTTTATAGCTTTGGCTTAAGCGGCTCCTTGGATGAGAGACAATTGCCGCCTTTCTCCTTTTTCCTTCCGACCTCCTTCGTCCATCACGATATCGACACAAGCGCCTTTGGCGACCCCATGGGGCTATTCTTTAATCCCAATATCGTCTATTTCCCTTCTGACGAAAGGCTTCACGCCCATTTGATCGCCCGCCTTCCTAAAGGCGCCGCTTGCCTGGCGGAAGGGGTGGAGGTGTCTGGCGATTCCTTCATATCGGACGAAACGAAGAAAGCCTTCCTTCGAAAGGAATGGCAAGCCATCGCCTGCGACATGGAGACGGCTTCGATCGCTTCGGCCGCGAGGCTTCTCTCCTTGCCTTTCGCCGCCGCGCGGATCATTAGCGATTCCTCCATAAACGCTGACGAATACGAGCGAAACACCGCCAAAGCGGTCGAGATGTTAACGGAACACGCCCTCGCGATCTAAGAACAAGAACGTTTATCTTCCCTTATGGAATAGGCTTCATGAAAGAAGGAAGTCTTGCAACTCAATTACTTGAATTACGTTATGCTCCAAGGGCATCGCTTTCGATTCGTTCATCGTAACGATGATGAGCTTATGTTTTCCATGTCCGTCCCATCGAGCTTTCTTAATTGGCCCACCTCGCGGTCGAAGGTCGCGTGGTTATCGATGGAATAACAGGCCTGAACGGCGGTCTTTCCCTAACATAAGGGGCAGGGGCTAGTAAGCAAAATGATTTTCGATTGCCTCGTCCCTTATGCAAAAGGGGAAGGCGCTAAAACGATGACCCTTATCACCAACACGGAAAAGAATTGCCGCTTCTACGAGAAAAACGGCTTCGTAAGATTCGCGGAAAACGAGTTAAACCGGAAAGGCAAAAGCATCATGAATTACAGTTACGCAAAAGAATTGTAATGGCTATCTCGATTGCTACGTTTAAAAAGACAAAAGGCAAAGCGCTTAAAACAACTATATTACAAGAGGCTGTTTCTCAAGGATTTGTGGCTATTTGCCAAGCAACGCTTCCTTGGCGGCCTTCTGATGGGCGTCGTATTTCTTGCGCTCGGCGGTATTGAGGATCCTCTTCCGCATGCGGATGGCGTGGGGGGTGACTTCGACCAATTCATCGGGGTTGATGTAATCTAGGCACGCTTCCAAAGACATCTTGCGGGGCGCCTTAAGGACGATCGTTAGCTCTCTGGTGCTCGAACGGACGTTGGTCATCGGCTTCGCTTGGGTGCAATTGACGGCCAAATCGACGGGGTAGCGGTGCTCGCCGACGATCATCCCCTCATAGCAAACGTCGCCCGGGACGATGAACATGGTGCCATGCTCTTCGACTTTTTGGAGGGCGTAGGAGGTCGCTTCGCCTTTGTCGGTGGAAACGAGGACGCCGATGTTCCTTTCGCCTAAATCATGGGCGAAGATCGGGCGGTATTCCTTATAAGTATGATTGATGATGCCATAGCCCTTCGTCATCGTGAGGAAGTTGCTCACGAAGCCGATTAAGCCGCGGGAAGGGATCACGTAAGTGAGCCTTGTGACGGTGCCGTTATCGACCATATCGCCGAGTTTGGCGCCTCTTTCGCCTAGGGAGGTCATCATGTCCCCGACGAATTCGTTAGGGACGTCGATTTGTAGGTCCTCGTACGGCTCGCACTTGACCCCGTCGATCTCTTTTTGAATGACTTGGGGCTTAGAGACCTCCAATTCATATCCCTCGCGGCGCATATTCTCGATCAGGACGCCCAAATGGAGCTCGCCCCGTCCCGAGACGATCCAGCTTTCTTTGTTGGGGATGCGGCTATAGCGGAGCGAAACGTCGCGCTGGGTCTCTTGGAAGAGCCTTTCTTCGATGACACGGGCCGTCACTTTCTTGCCGTCTTGCCCGCGCATCGGGGAGCTATTGGTCCCGAATTCCATTTGGAGGGTCGGCTCATCGACGCGAAGGGGTGGAAGTGGCGAAAGGGAACTTGGGGAGCAAAGGGTGTCGCTGACCCCGATCTCGCTATAGCCGGCGATCCCGCAGATATCGGGGGCCGTCACGTCGTCTACCTCGTTACGGCTCATGCCGAAGAAGGTATATAGCTTCATGACCTTGAAATTGCTGGTGCTCCCGTCTTTCCTTATATCGGTGACGGTGTCGCCGACGTGGACGCTTCCTTGGCGCACCGTTCCGATGCCGATGCGCCCGACGAAATCGTTATAATCGAGCAAAGCGGTTTGCATTTGGAAGGGCAAAGAGGGATCGGAATGGGGGGCGGGGATCTCCTTAAGGATCATATCGAAAAGAGGATCCATGCCGGGCTTTTGGGTGCTTGGGTCGGGGGAGAGGGAGGAAGTGCCGTTAAGGGCGCTTACGTAGCAAACGGGGAAATCGAGCAGATCCTCGGGGGCGCCCAGCTCGATAAAGAGGTCAAGGACCTCATCGACGGCCTTTTGGGGATCGGCGTTAGGGCGATCGACCTTATTGATGACGACGATGGGCTTGATATGGTTCTCCAGAGCGTTCTTGAGGACGAAGCGCGTCTGGGGCATCGTGCCTTCGTAGGCGTCGACTAAAAGCAAGCATCCGTCGACCATATGCATGATACGCTCGACTTCGCCCCCGAAATCGGCGTGCCCTGGGGTGTCGACGATGTTGATCTTGCTGTCCTTATAACGGACGGCGGTCGTTTTGGCTAGGATGGTGATTCCTCGCTCGTGCTCGATGGGGTTGCTATCGAGCATGCGGTCGGTTATTTCCTCGTTGTCGCGGAAGGTGTGGGAGGAGGTGAGGAGGGCGTTCACAAGCGTCGTTTTGCCATGGTCGACGTGAGCGATGATGGCGATGTTGCGGATATCCATAAGAAAAACCTCCCTAGTGCAGCGTGCGCAATTTTATACCCGTAGCGCGCATGAGCGCAACGAAAAACGGCAAGATGGGCTATAGGCGTTTCATCACAAGGGGGTCTAACCGCCAAGAAAGAAGGCTCGCCAAGACGATTTTCGTCAAATCGCCGGGGATAAAGGGCAACACGCATAATAAGAAGGCCTTCGAAACGCCATATCCGGCGTAAAGAATTATCCAAAGGACGCCGACGGCATATAGAAGGATGGTTCCTAACCCCATCGCCAGGGGATAGCACCAGCGTTTTTTCTTGAAGACGGCGATAAGCGATGATTCGAGGAGGACGCAGGGCAAATAGCCAATAAGGAAGCCACCGCTAGGGCCAAGAAGCACCGCGGGGCCCGCTTGGAACTTCGAGAAGACGGGGAGGCCCATGAAGCCAAGGAGCAGATAAAGGAGAACGGGGATATAGGAATAGCGAAGCGGTAAAAGGGCGCCGATGAGATAGAGAGCGAAGGTGGCCAAGGTGATGGCGACGGGCTCTATGGGGATCGAGAGGGGCGATAAGACAGCCATAAGGGCGGTGAAAATCGACAAAAGGGCCATCTTCCTAAGCAAAGACGGCGCTTTCGCCTTCGTTTTCCTTAAGGTTATTTCCTCGTTGCCTTTCTCCATTCCTTCATTTTAGCAAGAAAAAGGAGGGGCGATTGTTAAAAATATAAGGCAAACGGGCGAATATTGAATTAAACTAACTATCGAGGAGAACATTATGGCAGAGGAAAAAGCAAAAGAAGACGTCTCCTATGAGGAGATTGAAAAGAAAAATAACCCCAAGAAGATCGCGGTCGTCAAGAAAAAGAAGGTCGCCAGCGTCCTAAAGGTCAAGAAGCCCGACGAACTGCCCTTGCCCGACGGCATCTACCTTTATTATCCCGAGACGGAGCGCTATATCGCCACGTCGCAGCGTTTTTCCACCTATGGCGACATCGAATATTCCTTCGTCGGGACCCTTACCAAGGGCGAGATTAAGATCATCCAAGTGGAGGAGGGGAAGCGTTTCTATTTGCCTTTGAAAGGCGATTGGAATTACGGCTATACCCTCGAAGGGGACGCCAAAGCCCTTTTCCAAATCAGCGATTCCTTGCTCGATTATAATCCGAGGGAGGACCGTAGCTTCGCCTACATCACCCCGACTTCGAAACTATATTTCGTCGGGATTGAGGGCCGTTTCTTCCTCTCCCTCCGCCTTTTCGGGGAGGAAGGCCAAACCGGCAAGCGCTGGGTCGTCATCTATCTTTCCAAACAAAATTAGGCTTTAAGGAGGTGAAACCGCTTTCAAATGTCGTTAGAGTACGCTAACGCCATAGCGGTCACGCCTCCTTTTCTTAGATTGTTAAAGAAAATACGACAGTTTCGTGAGCGTTTTTAAGGAGAAAAGCGAAACTATTTTGTATAATTTCATCGCTTCCAAAGGAGGAAAGAAAATGTCACGTTTCGATTATTATGATTCATTCAAAGGCAAGAAGTGGAAAGAGGACATCGACGTCCGCGATTTCATCGTCAATAACTACACGCCGTATTTAGGCGACGAATCCTTCCTAGCGGGGCCGACGAAGCGCACCGATAGGTTATGGGAAAAGCTTCAGCTCTTGCAGAAGGAGGAGCGCGAAAAGGGCGGCGTCCTCGATATGGAGACGGAGGTCGTAAGCGGCCTTACTTCCTATGGCCCCGGCTACCTCGATAAGGATAACGAGGTGATCGTTGGCTTACAGACCGATAAGCCCTTGAAGCGGGCCTTCATGCCCTATGGCGGCATCCGCATGGCCGAGGAGAGCCTTAAGACCTATGGCTATACCCCTAACGAAGAGCTCCATAAGATCTTCACCGAATACCATAAGACCCATAACGACGGCGTTTTCGACGCTTACACGCCCGAAATCCACCATTGCCGCCATAACAAAATCATCACCGGACTTCCCGACACTTACGGCCGCGGCCGCATCGTCGGCGACTATCGCCGCATCGCCCTCTATGGCATCGATTATCTCATCGAGAAGAAATTAGAGGACTACGCCAACGAAGACGATGGCTTCATGAGTGAGGAGACCGTCCGTAACCGCGAAGAGATCGCCATGCAAGTCAAAGCGCTCAAAGGCATCAAGGCCATGGCCCTTAGCTATGGCTATGACATCTCGAATCCCGCCAAGGACGCCAAAGAAGCCTTCCAATGGCTCTATTTCGGGTATTTAGCCGCCATCAAGACGCAAAACGGCGCCGCGATGTCGGTGGGGAGGATCAGCACCTTCCTTGATATCTATATCGAGCGCGACTTGCAAAAAGGCACCTTAACGGAAGAAGAAGCCCAGGAATTAGTCGATCAAATCGTCCTCAAATTCCGCATGGTCAAATTCGCCAGGATCCCTAGCTACAACCAACTCTTCAGCGGCGATCCCATTTGGGCCACCCTCGAAGTGGCCGGCATGGGGCTTGATGGCCGCCCGATGGTCACCAAGAACGATTTCCGTTTCCTTCATACCCTAGAGAACATGGGCCCGAGCCCCGAGCCGAACCTCACCGTGCTATATAGCTCCCATTTGCCATTGGCCTTTAAGAAATACGCTGCCCACATCTCCATTCTTACCAGTTCCATCCAATATGAGAACGACGACGTCATGCGTCCGGTATGGAAGGATGACTACAGCATTTGCTGCTGCGTGAGCGCCACCGAGACGGGCAAGGAATACCAATTCTTCGGCGCCCGCGCCAATCTCGCCAAATGCCTTTTGTACGCCATCAACGGCGGTATCGACGAGAAGACGGGTGAGCAAGTGGGTCCCGCCTACCGCCCATGCACGGGCGAATATCTCGATTACGACGAGGTTTTGACCCGTTATAAGGCGATGATGAAGTGGCTTGCCAAAGTCTACGTCAAAGCCCTTAACATCATCCATTACATGCACGACAAATATTATTACGAGGCGGCGGAGATGGCCCTTATCGACACCCATCCCGAACGTAGCTTCGCCACCGGCATCGCCGGCTTCAGCCACGTCGTCGATAGCCTTAGCGCCATCAAATACGCCAAAGTGAAGCCCATCCGCAACGAGAAGGGCATCGCCGTCGATTTCGAGATCGAAGGGGACTTCCCGCGTTATGGCAACGATGATGACCGCGCCGATGAGATAGCCGTCCATCTATTAAAGACCTTCATGGATATGGTGGCCAGCCGCAAAACCTATCGCAATAGCAAGCCGACGACCTCCATCCTCACCATCACCTCCAACGTCGTCTATGGCAAAGCCACGGGCGCGCTTCCCGATGGCCGTAAAGCCGGCGAACCCCTCTCCCCAGGCGCCAATCCTAGCTATGGGGCCGAGAAAAACGGCTTGCTTGCCTCGCTAAATAGCCTTGCGAAATTGCCGTATGAATACGCCTTAGACGGCATCTCCAACACCCAGACGATCAACGACAATTGCTTAGGCCATTCGCCGAAAGAGAGGGTCGATAACCTCGTGAGCGTCCTCGACGGCTATTTCGACGGCGGCGCCCATCACCTTAACGTCAACGTCTTCGGCAAGGAGAAGCTCATCGACTGCATGAACCATCCCGAGAAGCCCGAATACGCCAATTTCACCATCCGCGTCTCCGGCTATGCCGTCAAATTCATTAGCCTCACCAAGGAGCAACAGCTCGATGTCATCGCCCGCACTTGCCACGAGCGGCTCTAACGAGCCTCTCGCTTATAGCGATAAGATCGAAAGCTTTGGCCTCGTCGATGGGCCGGGGGTAAGAAGCATCCTCTTTTTAAGCGGATGCCCGCTTCGTTGCCTCTATTGCCATAATCCCGAAATGCAAGAAGCCACTAGAGGGGAGAAGATCACCCCCTCGGTGGCTTTTGAGCGTTTATCCCATTACCGTCGCTATTGGGGTAAGAAGGGCGGCGTCACCGTCTCGGGCGGCGAGCCCTTGATGCATCTGGATTTCCTTATCGCCTTGGGGGAGAGGGCTAAGAAAGAAGGGATAAGCTTCGTGATCGACACAAGCGGCGCCACCTTTAACGAGGACCCCGAATACCTGAAGAAATTCGACCGCCTCCTAGCGGTAAGCGACCTTTTCTTGCTTGATCTTAAGGCCCTTGACCCCGCTCTCCATAAGAAAGTGACGGGGAGGGATAACGCCAATATCCTCTCTTGCTTTGGTTACCTGGCCAAAAAAGGCTTCCCCATTTGGGTGAGGTATGTCTTGGTCCCCGGCCTTACCGATAAGGAAGAGGATCTGCTTAAAAGCGGCGCTTTCCTGAAAAACCTCGGCAATGTCCGCCGTTTGGAGGTTCTTCCCTATCACGCCCTGGCTATACCCAAGTATGAGGAGTTACACCGCGAATACCTTCTTAGGGACGTCCTCGCCCCTAGCAAAGAGGAGATCGAGCGGGCCAATCATCTCCTTGATAGCCAGTCCTTCGACGGATATCTAAGCGATTAACCTTAGATATTCGCCTTTTGTTAAGATTATTTACGCGCAGGCGATATTGCTTTTAGACGTTCTCCCGTGGTATATATTTCTCAGCAAACAAATTGAATTTTGCTATAAAGGAGAATATCCATATGAAGATTAGCGTCAATAAGACCGGCCGCCTTTTCTTTGGCGCGGCCATCGTAACGGCCCTCGGCTTCTTTCTTCCTTTAGATTCCTTAGGTAAGGAAGCCGTTCCATTAATGGCGGCGGAAGCCGATTACATCATCGGCGTCATCACGGGCGACAGAGATCCGGAATATCGCTCTTACCGCAAGAAAGCGAGCGAGACCATCGCCTTATCGGCGCCAGCTAAATTAGAAGACGGCAGCACCTTCTATAAATGGAGCGTCGATAGCAAGTCGGGAATAGGCATCACCGATGCGAATAGCCGCGAAACGACGGCGGTCGTCGGAAGCGCCAGCGGCTACATCACCGCCGAATATTGCCATTATTTTAGCGATGTGCATA
>CAVKTU010000019.1:0-14482 GCA_963659395.1 Holdemanella sp.
TGTAGGAGATGTTACCCCCAAACCAGCTGGAAGCGTTGATGAATTCGACATGAGGACTTTGGATTTCGAAGAATTTTTGTGGGCTAAAGGAATTAGTGAAGAAACGCTCGATTATTTAAAGACGGCATTTAAGGAAAAGAAACCCATATCCGAGTCCATACACCGATCGTTGTCGCGTTTGTTCAGGGAATATCTTTGCGTTGGCGGCTTTCCTGAAGCGGTTAAAAAATACATATCCTCGCAAAACTTCTATTCCTCGCTTCAAATCACAAGGCGGATTGTCAAAGATTTGCAGGATGATTTTGGCCGAAGGCGGGGAAACGATGGTAAAGTGCTTTTTCAACCAAACGAAGTGGCGAGAATTAGAAACGCCTTTTCCCTCATCCCTTCGTTTTTGGGCAAAGAGAACAAAAGATATATCGTTTCCAAGATAAGCGGGAAAGGCGCCAAAGACGCCGGCAAAGATGCGTTAAGCTACTTAAAAGATGCCGGGCTTATCATTAAAGTGCATAATTTGGACGTTCCTGCCGTTCCTTTGTCGGCCAACGTGATTCAAAATCAATACAAAGTCTTCCCAACCGATATCGGGATATTGGTTAGTATGCTTGAAGACGGAACAAGCAACGCCATATTATCCGGCGATTTTGGGATAGGGAAAGGCATGCTATACGAAGCCATAGTGGCCGAGGCGCTTTATAAAAGGGGCGGCAGTCTCTTTTATTTCGCCAAGGATACGGGATTAGAATTGGATTTCGTGGTTAATATCAATGGAAAAGCGACGATTTTGGAAGTCAAGGCGGTAACCGGTAATTCCAAAAGCGCTAAAACCGTCATGAAGCATCCCGAACATTATGGCGAAACGCGTTTGGTGCGCATCAAAGATTCTAACATCGCATATGAGGAAGGCGTGCTGACCATTCCTCATTATTTAGCGCATTTGCTTTTTGCCTGGTCGCCAACATTGCCGATTTATTAAGCTGCGGATTGCCATTCTTGCTTATAGTGGGTTTTGCTTCTTTTTTCTTGTTTGCCGTCTTTGCCCCTAAAAAGGATTATTTGGCTACCCAAAACGAGAGAAAAACGAAAACTCGTTACCGAAAGAAACAATGTTTGTATTAAACTAAACGGGCAATAGCAGAGGAAGACGTATGGAAGAGAAATTAACCGATCAAGAGCAAGCGCGGCGCGCCAAGCTCCCTAAATACGAAGAATTAGGCGTAGATCCTTTTGGCTCCCGTTATGAGTGGAAGGATCAAATCACTGACATTCGTAAGACTTATGGCGCCATGGCGGCCGAGGAATTAGAAGCGAAGAAACCGGTGGTGAACGTCGCTGGGCGCTTGATGGCCATCCGTCGGATGGGGAAGGCCGCTTTCGTGAACCTTAAGGACGAATACGGTTCCATTCAAGCCTGGATTGGTCTCAATGTCATCGGGGAACACGATTATGAGGTGTTCAAATTAAGCGATTTAGGGGATATTGTCGGATTAGAAGGAACCTTGATGCTAACGAGGACGGGGGAACTTACCATCCGCGTCAGCAAATTCACCCACATCACGAAATGCTTAAAACCATTGCCCGAGAAATTCCATGGCATGACCGATTTAGAAGATCGCTGCCGCAAGAGATATGTTGATTTGTTGGTCAATGATGAATCGCGGAAGATTGCCTTAACGCGTCCGGCGATTGTCAAAGCCATTCGCAATTATTGCGATAAGCAAGGCTTCGTTGAGGTGGAGACGCCTATTCTTTCGCCGATTCCTAGCGGCGCTAGCGCTCGCCCTTTCGTGACCCATCACAACACTTTCGATTGCGATTTTTATTTGAGAATCGCCACGGAATTAAGTTTGAAGAAATGCATGATTGGCGGCATCGACCGCGTTTATGAAATCGGTCGTATTTTTCGTAACGAAGGCATCGACAACCGCCATAACCCGGAATTCACTACCATTGAGCTATATCAAGCGTATGGCGACCTTAGCGATATGCGTAAATGGGCCGAAGGGCTCTTCCACGAAGTTGCCGATAACGTCATTGGCAAAGAGGAATACCAGTGGAATGGCAATGTCATAAACCTTCATAAACCATTCGCTTGGGTTTCGATGGCCGAGGCCATTTTAGAGAAAACCGGTATCGATTTCCGAGAGGATATTCCCTTCGAGAAAGCGGTGGAGCTTGCTAAAGAGCACCACGTCCCGCTTGAACAAAGCTGGAACAGCACCGGTTATATCATGCAAGCCTTCTTTGATGCATTTGTCGAAGATAGCCTCATTCAACCGACCTTCATTCATACGTATCCGATTGAGGTCTCTCCTTTAACCAAGAAAAGCAAGGATCCGCGCTTTGTCGAACGTTTTGAGTTGTTTATTGGCGGGGTGGAATTCGGTAACGCCTATAGCGAATTAAATAACCCCTTTGATCAAAAGAGTCGCTTTGAAGCGCAATTAGCCGCTAGGAATAGGGGCGATGAAGAGGCGGCGGATATCGATTTCAGCTTCTTAGATGCTCAAGATTATGGCATGCCTCCAGCTGGCGGCATCGGTGTTGGCATCGATCGTTTCTGCATGCTATTCACTGAACAGAGCACTATACGTGAAGTGCTATTGTTCCCAACTTTGAAGACGAATAATAAATAGTAGGTTCAAAAAATAACCGTCTTTTGATAGGTATTTTGCGACTTTGGTGGTTTTAGTGCCTACGATCGTCGTCTTGACTCTCATCCGGCTTCGGCGGCAATTCCACCCCGTGCGCCTTGAAGAAGGCTTCTTTGGTCGCCAATTCCTGTTTGTATTTCGGGAATATCTCATCCCATTTATGGATGATTTCCATTTTGTGCGTCTTGCTCGCGGACATCTCGAGCCAATCGCGATCGAGTTTGCCGAATTCTTTGTGACGCTGAAACGCGATGTCCGGATTTATATAATCGCTCCCGCTGGCGTAGCGGCACATGTAATAGACGATGAATTCCTCATATGTGATGGTCGGATCGTCCCTGCCGATTCTGAAATCAAACGCGCCGCGCTCGTCCTCCAAGGCGGCGCTTTGCAAAACCCCCACATCCAAGTACATCAGTTTAATCCTCTGTTAACGGCAATAAAGTGAAGTGACGAATGAATCGGTAACTTCAACGACTATTTTTAGCCTCATCTGCTAGCATCTCTTTGTATTTCGGGAACATCTCGTCCCATTTGTGCACGATCTCCATCTTATGGGTCTTGCTCGCGGCCGTTTTAAGCCAATCGCCATCTATTTTGCCGACTTTCTTATGGTATTCGAACACGCTGTCGGGATCGATGCGGCCGAGCCCGCTGGCGTAGCGGCACATGTAATAGACGACGAACTCCTCATAGGTTATCGAAGGGTCGTCTCGCACGAGCCGGTCGGTGAAATCGCCGCGATAATCTTGAATCGCTGCCTCTTGCAAATCCATTGTGCTTATGATCATTAATTTAACCTCCTGTTCGTCGCCAACATGGTCACGTAGTAATCGTATCTGCCACCGCCCATGTGGACCTTCTTGATCTCGAGGATATGATACCTCATCCCCGAGGGGAGGAGCGCCTCCTTGTTGCGTTTGTTGAAGCGAGGATCAAAGACACCACGCCTTAAATGGTCTTGCCCGCTCAGCGATCGTTTTTTCTTCCGTTTGCGTTAGCGACTGCCGTCTCGCCGTTCATCCGGCTTCGGCGGCAATTTCACCCCGTGTGCCTTGAAGAAGGCTTCTTTTGCCGCCAGCTTCTCTTTGTATTTCGGGAATATCTCATCCCATTTGTGCACGATCTCCATCTTATGGGTTTTACTGGCGGACATCTCCATCCAGTTGCGGTCTAGCGGACTTTCGCCCTTCTTCCAGCAGGCGAAATCGTAATCGGGGTCGATGTAATCGAGTCCGCTGCTGTAGCGGCACATGTAATAGACGATGAATTCCTCATATGTGATGGTCGGGTCGTCGTTTCCAAGCCGATAGAGGAAATCCCCGCGGTCGTCGTGGATTGCCGCGCTTTGCAAAACGTTAACTTCCAAATACATTAATCTAACCCCCTGTTCGTTGCCAGCATGGTCACGTAGTAATCGCATCTGCCGCCGCCCATATGGACCTTCTTGATCTCAAGGATATGATACCTCATCCCCGAGGGGAGAAGCACCTCCTTGTCGCGGCCGTTGGCGGCGGTGCCGAGATTCAGGGACAACGGCATCGCCGGTATGTCTGGTTCGATCACCATGGCCGCGTAAATGTGATTAAAGCTTTCGTCTTTGGCTCTTGCGTAGATTTTTGCTGTCTCGGGATCGCGGGAGACGCTCGTGAAGCCCTTTTCCAGGAAGACGGCCGGTTTCCCCGTCGCCTCCATCTCGCCGAGCGCGGCGTCGAGGATCTTCGTGAGGGGGCCGCCTTGTTCGGAATGCATGCCGCGGTAGAAGACCGCCGTCCTCTTGACGACGAACTTGCTTATTTGGGAGTTAATATCGGCTATAGTGGTTTTGATGTCCCGTTCGCGGAAGCCGGAACCGACGACCCCGCGCCTCAGATAGTCATTGGTGACTTTGCAGCTTAGCTCTTTGTCGTTGTTGCGGCTGTATCTGAGGACGGACGAGAAGCGCTTCGGGTCGTAATCGGGCTTCGAATACGGGTTGCCTTCGATGAATTCCTCGGCGAATTCGGAATCCGAAAGCCTTTCGAGGTGGCCGTCCTGGTAGAGCCAAGGCAGTTCGATCGCCTCGGATTCGTCCGCGTATATCTTCCTGGCACGGTGCCTGTCGAATTTGTTGACGAAGCATCCGCAGAGGTCGCAGTGCCGGTCTTTGTTCTCGTCGATCCCCGTTTCGTAGAATTGGATTCTGTTCGTATTCGGTTTTGCCATGATTAGACTATAGCGCGATCCCAGAAATACCGCAACTTACAATTTGCGGAAACCAATGTAAACTATATCTTTGGAAGATACATTGTAAAATTATAATATCCCCATGGTTGCTGGGATATTGGCGAATGGGATGCGACGAAAATTTTGCGGAGCATTTTTTTTCGTTACGAAGGCGAAAAAGACGATGTATTTCAGTTTGCTTAGCCGTTGTCGTTTCCCGATAACAGACTCGGCCGCGCTTAGATCTCTCAATAATATTGTTGTGAGTCGTTCTAGTTACGTAAGGAAGTAGAGGATATAAAGCCTTCAGGAGCGCCTATCAAACAAGGCCAGGGAACAAAAAAAGAGAATTTCCTTTATGATGGCCGTTTAGCAAGGACTCGACGCGGCTATTAAAACTATCCATCATTTGTGCCTACATCATGTGATTTTTCGTTCCTTATAGCAGTTGTCTCAAGCAAAAGGATATAATTTTCATAGTATGAAAAATTCCTCTTTCCAAATATCCGTCAATCTCCGCAAAAACATCAATTACGTTAACTATCAGGCCGAACGCCTTAGAAAAGAGGAAAATAAAGGAAAAACCAATGCCTTTTCCTTTTTGCGCGCCGTGGAAATCGAAAATCTCTCGGAAGAGGATGAGCGGGATGTTTGGGTGCGTTTTAGCGCCGAACCAGCGGAATTTTTGAAAATCGACCCAATCCATATTTCCTTTTTGGAAAAGCGGAAGAAGACGGTCGTGACTTCTTTTGCCATTCATCTAGACATCGAATCGCTCTATCGTCTGACCGAAAAACGAATTGGAACATTAAAGGTTGAACTGATCGATGCTTCCGAAGAGGTTTTGGCGATGGTGGAGAAACCTATTTCTTTCTTGCCGATCGAAGAGAGCGCTTCCGAGGAACGCGTCGATGAAATCATCGCTTCCTTCGTGACGCCTAACGATCCCTTGGTTTTAGACGTTTTATCGCGTGCTAAGGACATTAAGAAGGAGAAATATGGCACTTCATCATTCGAAGGCTATCTTCTTCATGATCCCAATAAAGTGCTTGAGGATATCGATGTCCTTTATTTGGCTCTGCAGGAAGTGGGGATCCGTCATTCCTTGCCGCCGGCCTCTTTCGAATCCTCTTTTCAAAGGATTCGCTTGCCGCGAGAAGTCTTGCAAGGAAGGATTGGGACTTGTGTTGATTTATCGCTTCTTTTCGCTAGTCTTTTGGAGGGTATTGGTCTTCGACCGGTGTTGCTCTTTTATAAAGGACATTGTAACCTCGCCTGTTGGCTTGATGAGGAGCACGCTTTCTATGGCAGCAAAGAGGAAAACGTCCAAACCATCCTAAACGATGCCTCCAAAGGATTCAATTACCTTACCATTATCGAAGCCACTAATCTTACCGAAGGAAACAACATCTCTTTCGAAGAATGCGTTTCGGGAGCTTACGAGGAGTTGGAGAAGAATCGCAACTTCTTTTTCGCCATCGACATCGCCTCATGCCGTCAAGAGAGGATTTTGCCCATTCCTTCGCCCAAAGAATTGCCTAATGGCGAAGTCGTTTTCGACTTCCCTAGCCTCAAGAGCCAAGCCTATGAGACACCGATGGTCGACTTGTCATCGCGCCGAAGGCTTCAAGACGAGGAGACGGGGAGAAAGAACCGTTTCGATCATTGGGAAGATAAATTGCTCGACCTTAATTTGAGGAACCGCCTTATTTCCTACAAAAGCGGCCTTAACGGCATCGAGATCATCTCCAGCGATCCCGAAAAGATGCTTTCTTTCCTAGAGAAGAATTCCAAGGTGTTCCTCGTTCCGAGCATTTACGAGAAAACCGATGGAAACAAAACGCCGAAAATCTTGGATATTTCCCCCTCTCTAGTGGCCAATGATGTTCTTAATGGCTATGCCAAAAATCAGCTTTTGGCCGTTAATTATTCGAATTCTGTGGAAGCCGCTTTAAAGAATTTGGCCAGGAAAAGCGCCACAACCCTCGAAGAAAGCGGCTGTAACCCCCTCTTTTTGACCATCGGCCTTATCCGCTGGTTCGATAACGAAAAAGCGGCGATGCATGGCACCGGCGAGATGTACGCCCCGATCATGCTTCTTCCCGTCAAGATGCCGCGCCGCAAAAACGGCTCCTATTACATGCTGGAATATTCTTATGAGGACTTGCAGTTAAATCGTACCGCTCTCGAATATCTTAAGGAGAATTTCGACTGCGATTTTTCGCGATTGCTCGCTTTGAAAAGAAAAGATGACGACACCGTCGATTTGCGTTTGATTTATAACGAGATCCGCGAAGTGATCGCCCCGATGAAGAATTGGGCTCTGATAGAGCATACTAGCGCCCTCTCTTTGTTTAATTTCTCTCATTTCGTGATGTGGAACGACTTAAAGACCCATCGTTCCGAGATGATGAACCATCCGATCATCGCCTCGTTCGTCTATGGCGAGAAGAAGTGGCGCTCCGCCGAGAATCTTATTTCTCCCGAAGAGATGGACGAGAGGATCTCTCCGACTGATTTCGCCGCCCCTTTGCCCGCCGATTCTTCACAAATCAAGGCGATCATCGATGCGGAGAAAGGCGAATCGTTTATTCTTGACGGGCCACCGGGCACCGGCAAAAGCCAAACCATCGCCAACATGATCGTCAATTTCCTCTATCACGGCAAGAAAGTCCTTTTCGTCGCCGAGAAAGAGGTGGCTTTGGATGTCGTCAAACGCCGCTTGGACGAACTGCATTTAGGGCAATTCGTTTTGGAATTGGCCAATTTAGGCACCCCCAAAAGCGAGATCCTCGCCAATTATTCGCGCCTATTGGATTTGGGGCCGATTTCTAGCGAAGACGCCTATCTTCAAAAAGGCGACGATCTGCTAGAAAAAAGGAAGAAGCTTAACGCCATCGTTTCCTCCCTTCATGAGGCGGGGCCTTATTTCTTGTCGCCCTATGATGCCATCATTTCCTATATCGACAAGGAAAAGTATGTAACCCCGGATAACATACCTTATAAATACGTTACCGAATTGACTTATCCGGATTACAAGGAAGCCATCTCCTCCCTTCATGAGGTAAGTCGCCTCTCTAAGGCTTTCGGGACTTATTTCACTTCGCCTTTCCTCTCCTTCCAAAAAAGGGAATATTCCTTAGCTTATCGCGAGAAGGCCAAAGACCTTTTGACCCAAGTCAAGGAGAAGACCGACAAACTCAGGCTAGCCGCTTATAACGCTCTCTTCAAGAGCGGTATCAAAAGCGAAAGCCGTCAGAACGTCGAAGCGTACCTAGCCATCATCACCGCTTTGCAAAGCGATATCCCGACGAAGAAAGAATATTATCTAAACGAAGAATTCCTAAACAAACAAGAGGAAATTCTTCGCCTTGCCGAACTCAAAAAAGAGGAAATCGACGCTAAATCCTCGCTCGTTTCCTTTTTTAACGAGCAGGCATTCTTGCTAAACGACGTCGATTCGCTATTAAAAGAAGCGGAGGAGGCGCTCGTTCTTTCGTTCTTTAAAAAGCGAAAGGCCCTTCGCTTATTATGGAGTCGCCTTAAACCTTATGTGCGTAGTGGCAAACGCCCTAAAGATCACGAATTGCTCAATTATCTCAGGCTTTTGTCCGCTGCCGATAACGCCCATAAGTCCTTTGAGGAAGGCGACGCGTACGCCAAAAAGACCATTTCGCATTTCTCCTTCCTTTCCCCCATCGCCGCCACGCAAAGCATCAAGGAATTGAAGATGACCTTCCACATCGCTTCCGCTATAGCGAAAATCGATTTCGCCGACGCCGACAAGGAAGAATTCGTTTCCTATATCACCGAGATGGGCGAGGGGGCGCTTTTCGGGAAGGCTAATGAAACCCTGCGCACCCTCTATGACGAATTCTTGGCTTTGAGCGAGAAATTAAAGAATGAAGCAGAAGTTGATTTGTCTCTTTATGGTGATGCCTCCGATTATTTTGGCTATGTCGGGGAGAAAATCACCGACGCCTTGACTAGAAGTGGCAAATTAGGAGACTGGACGAACCTCCTCTTAAGCATTGATGAGGCGGCGAAGTTTTTGCCCCCTTCTTTCTTGGATTCCTTCAAAAAAGGCAAAATCCCCGACAAAAACCTCGCGGATTCTTATATCGCCGACATATGTTTCGCTTATTTAAGCATTGTTTTGGCGGAACGCGGAATCGCTACTCTCTCACACGAAAAGACTTTAAGCGCCATCGAATCCTATCGTCAGGACATCCTTTCCTTCCAGACCGCTTCGGTGGTGGAGACGGCTGCTAGGATCAGCGACCGCTTCCCCAAAGAAGTTGCTTCCTTTGCTTCCTCTACATCGGCCTATCAGCTTCTTAAATTGGCTAAAAACGGCGGTCGCGGATCCTCTTTGCGACGTCTCTTCCACGAATACCGCGATTTGATTTCCTTGCTCACGCCTTGCTTCATGATGTCGCCCGCTACCCTGGCCCAATATCTTAGCCCCGACGATTATCATTTCGATGTCGTCATTTTCGATGAAGCCTCGCAAATTCCCACCAGCGAAGCCATCGGCGCCCTTTATCGCGCCGATTCCTTCGTCATCGCGGGCGACGAGGAGCAGATGCCGCCGTCGAATTATTTCGTGTCCGCTTTGCGAGGAGAAGGCGATTCCGCTTCCCTTTCCTCTCTCGATGAGGATTTGGAGAGCTTATTAGATGATGCCATCGTCTTAAGGCTGCCTCGCAAACGGCTCGTTTGGCATTATCGCTCGCGCCACGAATCGCTCATCGCTTTCTCCAATAACCGTTTCTATGGTAATTCGTTATTGACCTTCCCTTCGCCGACTTTGGAAAAAGAAAGCGTTTCCTTTAAACTCATTAAAGGCGCTTATGAGAAAGGCCGCGGAATCAACCGCCCGGAAGCGAAAGCCATTGTGTCTGAAATCATTCGTCGCTTAAAAACCCCTTCTTTGCGGACGAAATCGATTGGTGTGGTGACTTTCAACGAAGCACAGCAAAATCTTGTTGAGGATATGCTCGATAAGGAATTGTCGGCCAATCCGAAGCTCGATCACGCCCCCGGTCTCGAAAACGTTCAGGGAGATGAACGGGATGTTATCCTCTTCGGCGTCACTTACGGCCCCGATAAAAACGGCGAATTATCTTTGAATTTCGGTCCTTTGTCGCTTAAACGAGGAGAAAGGAGACTCAACGTCGCCGTCTCCAGGGCGCGGGAGAATCTTATCGTTTTCTCTTCCTTCGAACCGGCGGCCATCCGCGCCGAACGGGCCAAAAACGAAGGGGCTTCCTATCTTCGTGATTTCTTGCTTTTCGCCAAAGAGGGTTTTGCCTCTTTGCCTAACCGTTTCGAAAACGAGAACGCCATGACCTCCATAAGCGTGGCTTCCTTCTTGGCCGAAGATCTGAGGAGGCTTGGCTATTCGGTCACCGAAAATCTTGGGAACAGCACTTTCAAAATCGATTTGGCCATCGCTTCGAAAGAAGAACCCGATGATTATGTGCTGGGCGTTTTATTCGATAACGAACGCACCGCTAAAATGAGTTGTCGTGACCGCTATGTCAATGAGACCAACGTCTTGCAACGCCTCTCTTGGCATCTGCTTTCCCTTTATAGCGTCGAATACCTTGATCACAAGGAAGAGGTCATCAAAACGGTCGTCAACGCCTATAACGAAGCTGTTCATAAGAAAGAAGCGGGAGAAGATGCCGCTCCTAAAGCCTCCTCTTCGCCTTTGTTCGTTCCTCGTCCCCATCAAGCCCCTAGGAATGTTCGGCCCTATGAGAAGTTGCCTAAACTAAAGTCGTCGCGCGCCGATTTTTATGATGTCGAGGTGACTTTCTTGCAAGATGTCATCAACACGGAATATCCCATCAGCTCCTCTTTGCTTAATCAGCGTATCCGCGAAGCTTATGACAAGGAGCGGATCGGCAGCCTTTTAAAAGGGCAAATCGCCATGCTTCTTGAGCAGCTCCACCCCAGCATCGAAAATTGCGGCAGCCGGGTTTTCTATTATCCGCGAGGATATGATCCCCTCAATTATCATTTTTGGCGGAAGACCGACGCAAAGGTCGAGGAAAGAAAGATAGTCGACATCAGCTTCATTGAAATCGGCAATTGCGCTTACGATATTTTGCTAGAGCAGGGGGCGATGAGCATCGACGACCTCGCGAAAGCGGTTTCGCTTTCTTTCGGATACGCTGTTCTTTCGAAGACTTCTTCTGATTATATTAAACAAGGCATCCGTTGGAATAGCGGTCGTCGGAACGGCTTATATATCGACGAAAACAATCATGTTTCCTTGCGGTGATTCTAAGCTCTCATTTCTTCGCACACCTTAACGAGAGGCGAAGGTTTAATCACGATGGGGCGCGCTCTTTACATTAAGTCTTTTTTATGCTTATTGGACTGATTTATGGGCGATTCGCTTATTGCAAAAAAGTATGTTATAAATTAGGTGAGGCAAAGGGGGGCAATGACTAATGAAGAATAAGGAAATCGTGGTATTGGATAAGGAGATAAGAATCAACAAGG
Source organism: Holdemanella sp. (assembly GCA_963659395.1). Taxonomy (GTDB): domain Bacteria; phylum Bacillota_I; class Bacilli_A; order RFN20; family CAG-826; genus UBA4951. Next base: position 11,376 of record CAVKTU010000019.1, read on the forward strand.
ACGATTATTTTTCCTTGACGGATATCGCTAAATATAAAAATCCTGAGGCGCCAGCGGAGGTCGTTAAAAATTGGCTTAGGCGTAAAGACACGATAGAATTCATCGGACTGTGGGAGAAACTGAATAATCAGAATTTTAATGTGGTCGAATTCGACCAGTTTAAAAAAGAGGCGGGGTTTAATTACTTCACTTTGTCGCCTAAAAAATGGATTGATGGAGTGAACGCCATCGGCATCGTCTCAAAGGCTGGCAAATATAATTCAGGGACCTACGCCCATAAGGACATCGCGCTGCAATTCGCCTCTTGGATCTCGCCGGAAATAAATTTATACATCATCAAGGAATTCCAAAGGCTTAAAGTCGCCGAACAGAAGCAACTTGGTTGGAATATGAAACGCGAACTTGCGAAAATCAATTACCGCATCCAGACGGATGCGATTAACGAAAATATCATCATTCCCCATGAAATATCCAAAGAACGGGCCTCAACCGTCTATGCCGACGAAGCCGATGTGCTCAATCTCGCTCTTTTCGGCTTGACCGCAAAGGAGTGGAGGGAGCAAAATCCCGACAAGAAAGGCAATATCAGGGATTATGCCGAGGTGCCGCAGTTAGTGTGCCTTTCCAATCTCGAGAATCTTAACGCATATCTCATCGCAAGCGGCTTAAGCCAAGAAGAAAGGATCCTTGAGCTAAACAAAACGGCCATCCGCCAAATGAAGATTCTAGCGGCAGGGGTGTCGATGCCTGCTGATGTAATAGCGAAAGATTAAGGCGCAAAATTCCAAAAAACGAAAAATCACTGACCAATTGCGCTTGTTTTCTCCTGCTGTTTTTTGACGGCGTTGTTTTTACCATAGACGCTTAATAGGCAGGGAACTAGCATCGTCAAGCAAGCGCCGATCCACGCCAAAGGATCGCCTAACGCCGCGCCAATATACGCCATTAGGGAGGATTCGCTATTGGTGGGAGCCATGCCGTTAAGAAGCATCGGGAGATATGAGCAAACGATAACCCGGGCGAGAAGCTCAGCCACACCCGCCAAGAAATTGATCAAGGGTTTCTCTAAGCCTTGTAGGGTGTTACGAAGCAAAAAGAGTATTAAAAGGAAAATAAAATTAGGAACGGCCACAAAAATATAGGCGTTGCCATAGGTGATCGAGGCGGTGCTTACCTTGTCGGCGCTTAGGAAGAAATATTGATAGGCGCCATTGATCGTCAACAGCAAACCGATAGCGGCGACGAGCAAATAGAGAAGGATGCCGATGAGGAAGGACGCCTTGAAGCCTTGCTTAATCCGGTCGAGATTCTTGGCGCCTAAATTTTGCGAGTGGAAGCTGATCATGGCCGTGCCTAAGGCGCTAAGCGGGGCCATTAAAAAATTAATGACTTTGCATCCCGTCCCATAGCCAAGCTGCGCTGGTAAACCATCTACCGCCACCCCTGATGGGTTGATATCGAAACGGTAGACGGAGGCTTGCATCACGATGATGCCGATGGCCAAGATTGAGTAGGAGAAAGCCATCGGAAGGCCGTTTTTTAACGATTCGATGTTGGAGCGATGGTCCCATTTCCAATCCTCTTTTTGCGGACGAAGCATCGGATAGTGATGGTAGGCATATAGATAACACGCCACGGCGGCTAAGCCTTGCGCCAAAACGGTGGCGAAGGCGGCGCCGGCCACGCCATAATGGCAAACTTCGATGAAGATCAAATCCAAAGCGATGTTTAAAGCGGTGCTAGCTAGCAAAAAGACGAAGGGGGTGAAGCTGTCGCCGATTGATCGGAGGGTAGAAACGATATGGTTATAGAAAATCTGCGTCACCGCTCCGCCGATAAGGACGAGCAAATAGGTGCGAGCGCTATCATAGATGCCTTGCTGGGTGAGGTCGGCGGCATTAGGGGCGATGCCAATCCACGCCAATAATGGGTCGATAAGAAGGGTGCCGCCAACCGTGATAATGACGGTGATGATTAAGGAAAGGTAGATTTGATTGACGATGCAGCACCTTGTGCGCGCTAGGTTTTTCGCGCCGATGTATTCGCTTATCAAGACGGAAAAACCGCTCATGCAGCCGATGGCGAAATTGATGAAAAGGTAGAAAACGTTGGTGGCGTTATTGACGGCGGCCACATCGATATCGCCTAAAGTCTGGCCGACGATCATGCTGTCGACTAAGGCGTATATCTGTTGGAAAAGCAAACTGAGGGCGATGGGCCAGAAAAATTGCAAAATCCCCTTCAAAACCGGCCCCTTTGTCAGATTTTTCGCGGCGAAGGCATTAACGAATCTTTTCCAAACGCTTTCCATAGCGCGCTTATTCTAATGTCCTATTTCCATAGAGCATAATAAAAACGCGCTCTTGAAAGCGCATTCACTTTCAGCGCTCTGGCCACGGATCGAAATCGTTAAAAGAGAGAGGGTCGCTATAAGCTTGCGAGAGGATGGCGAGAGGAGGTTTATCGAAAATGGCGATATCCTCAGGATAGCCTATATTATCCCAGATGAAGCGATAGATTGCGCGCAAAATTTCATAAAAGTGGACTTTCTCGCGGTCGGGGTAATAACGATATCTGGGGAAAATGTCATAATCGCCGAAATTGAGCAAGAAATCGGGCGCATGGATGAGGAGTTTGCTATAACGCATAAGGCCATGGAGGTAATCGCTGCCGTCGGTGGCTTTATAGGAAGCGGCGTATTGACGGAAAAAGGGTTCCTCTTTCTTAAGGTATTCCAAAAAAGAGGCTACTTTGTCCCCGTTGACATGATATTTGTTCTTGGCGATGCTACGAATTCCGCCTTTGATCGATAGCGATTGGGTTAGAATGACCTTTTTATCGTCGTCAAAAGCAACAAGCAACGCGTTTTTGCTATAGGGTTTCTCATAATAGGTATTAGTTGGGGCGATGAATGAGAAGCGGATGGACATGCGGCTAGTTTAATACCGTTTGGCTCTTAGAACAAGAAAGCGCGTTGAATCATTAGGGCGCCTTCGGTCGCGAAAAGAAAATAATGCGTTTCGTTTTATTATGGTGTATATTAGCCCTTGCGACGGAGGCGTACCCAAGAGGCCGAAGGGGGCAGGTTGCTAACCTGTTAGTAGGGA
>CAVKTU010000020.1:0-4129 GCA_963659395.1 Holdemanella sp.
ATGGAAATTCACCATGAACAAAAAATTGCTTTTGGTGTCCTCCCTTGCAATGCTTGGCATGCTCGCCGCTTGTGGACACCAGGAATCATCCGAGAGTGGCTCTGCCTCTAACGACTCTTCGCAGACATCCTCGGAGGCGAAGCATAATTACAGCGATACCTACACGTATGATGAGGAATATCACTGGAAGAAGTGCCTCGTAAGCGGTCATACCGACGTCGCCGAAAAAGCCAAACACAATTTCGATGGAGGGACGGAAACGAAACCCGCCACCGAGACCGAGACGGGGATTAAGACCTACACCTGTTTGACTTGCTCTTATAAGAAGGAAGAAGTTCTTCCGGTGATCGAACACGTTCATACCTTCGATACCAAACACTGGGAGCAAAGCGAAACCCATCATTGGCATAAGGCCACTTGCGCTCATACCGACGAAAAGGATTTCTATGCCGAGCATAATTTCTCGACGGAAGCGGTTGTCGATACGCCAGCCACATATGAGACGGCGGGATTGCAGCACTATACATGCTTAACCTGTGATTACGAGAAGAGCGAAACCATCCCGATGCTTGAGAAAAAGGCTTCGTCGGTTACGTTACGCGCAGGCCAGAAATTGACAGAAACTTATAACGGCGAGAGGGTTAGCTCTTTTATCAACGCAAACAGTTTCTATTGCTCTAACGGCCCCGTCACTGTCACTTATAAGAAGACGGGTGATTCAGCTTGGTATACCGCCGATAACGCCCCTAAGGATGCCGGGACATATACGATTAAGGCGGCTATCGCCGAAGGAAGCGATTATAAGGCTGGCGAAACGCAAGTGTCTTTCGTCTTGGAACAACGCGTTTTGGGCACCGGCTCAACCTCGACAAGGTCTATGACGGCACCAGCACCAAGACGATCTCCAATGTCAAAGACGGCAAAACCGATGGCTTGGTTAGCTATGGCGCGGTTGACGGAGACGATATTAACGTCGATGTCAATTATACCTATTCCTATGTGACGGCCAGCGCCTCCCTTTCTAAAGGCAATATCACCCTTTCGGGCGATGACGCCGCGAACTACAAACTCGTTTTAGATAAGGATACCTATACGATTTCCGCTACGAGGAAATTGACTTTGCCCGCTGCTCTTAAAAACGGGCAATTCACCCGCAGCGCTTTAGAAAGACAATACAATCTCGTTTATCGCTTCACCGAAGAGGATGGCGCTTTGCCAGGAGACGATGTCTATTTGTATGACGATTCCCAACGAGGCCTCAAGGGATTGGGGGAGATTGGCACGCATGAATTAAAGTCTGAATATGTGTATCTTTCTGATGATAACTACGACTATGATAAACCCGAAGAATGGGAAGGCGCGACTTTTACTTTGACCGTCACAAACGACGAGACGTTCCGCTTCGTTCGAGAAGACTCAATAATACGCAAAGAGAGTGCTACAGGCCTCCTCTATACGAAGGGTTATGTCCTAGCCGGGCAAGTGGCCGTCGGCGATACCATTTATTTCTCCCACAACGTGAAAGCGGCTGAAGTGAAGAAAATCGAAGATGGCGACGGCAATAGCATCGAGAAAGCAAGCAGATTCGAATACGATTCCGTTAAACTTTACTTCACCTCTTCAGACGTAAATGGATTATTTAATTCCATTAACAGAGCTAGTGGGGTATCTATTTGGGGAGATGCCGAAAGCGCCAAGTCCATTCCGCAATTTAAAGCTGACTTAACGAATTTTTCTACCACCGAATGCAAGCTTTATGCGACTCCTCGCTTCTATTTCGCTCCCGATCTTTGGCATACTTACGCTTCCAATAATGATAGCTTCGTAGATCTTGGTCTTAAAGGGATGTACGTTAGCACCGCCGAAATCGTTGAAATCAGGGGCAGTGACAACAAACCGATTTCCTCGATACCGGCTGGCGAAACTAGGAGCGTGACCTTCGAATTCGATCCTAGGAACGCCTTTCCTGTGCAAATAGGGGACGAATTCGTTAGCTTCTTAGCTTCTTCTAGCGGAAAGGCCGCTTTGGTGGGCAAGGTAACAAGCGTCCATACGCACCTTGAAGGATATTACAAAACCGGTTATTGCGACGAGGAATTGGATGGCGGTTGCGGATATTGGGTCACCACTGGGACTTTCGCCATGAGCGATGAAAAGACCTATACCATCTCTATAGGCGACGACGAGGGCGTTAACACCGGCCAATATGGCTTCTATGAAATCACCCTTCCCGAAGGCAAACTCTTTGAGTTTAGTCTTAAGAACAGCGACGGCGACGACATCACCAATAGCAAATACCACGCCATGTATAACAATGATGGCACAACGCGCAGAACGATCTCGACATCATTTACGGGAGGAACGGCTGTAAATTATACAGGCTATACCGGCCCGGATTCCTTCATCGTCGTTATTCATCCGGATATCCCCTTATATTACTTCCAAATGACCTTCACCCAGGTTTATCCGACAGCATAAAAGGAACGGTCAAAAACCAGAATAAGCGGGGCAACCCGCTTATTTTTGCGTTCTTGGCTTTTTGCCTGCCATAAGACCATGACGAAACGGCCTAATTGCTATATCGGTAATATTTGCTATACTATTCGCCATTCAAGGAGAATTACCGACGTGGACCCTGATTCGTGTACGATGTTAAACAACACGCTTACCGTGGATGCTTCGACCATCTGGGGGATGCCGAGTTGGGTTTGTTGGATTATCGTCGCCATATTGTTACTCGTCAGCGCTCTTTTTAGCGCCAGCGAGAACGCTTTTTCCAATTGCAACCGTTATCATTTTCAGGCTTTGGCCAATAAAGGCAACCTTACCGCCAAACTTGTTTGCCGACTGGTTGATAAATTCGACAACACCCTCGTCTCCATCTTAGTTGGCAACAATATCGTCCAAACCATCATGTCTTACCTAAGCGCGATGCTATTTTATGAGCTTAGCAAGGAGTGGGGCCTCTTCTCGGGCGGCGATGCCATTCTATCGACCGTTGTGATGGCCGCTTTAGTGTATGTGATAAGCGACACTTTGCCTAAAATCCTTAGCAAATCCCTTCCCAATCGCATGGCGGTCTTCTTAGCTTACCCCGTCTTTATCTTTTCCATCCCCATCTATCCGATCATTCTTTTCTTCCGCGCCATCCTCGCTTTGGTGCATAGGATCTTCAAAGTGACCGATCAGAACCTGCTCTCTAAAGAGGAGATCATCGAAAGCACCAAGCAAGCCGTCATTGACGAGCCGTCGGATGAAGATAATGAAGAAAAACCAGCCGAAGCCCTTTTCGAGCGTGACGAAACGGAATTAATTGATAATGTCTTTTCCTTTGACCAAGTCAAAGTCCGACAGGTCTATACCGCTTTGGCGGATACTTTTGCTCTTAACGCTACCAATCTATCGATCTCCGATATCAACAAAACCATCATGGATTGCCCTTATTCGCGCCTTCCTATTTATGAGGGAGAGAAAACGAACATCATCGGCGTTTTGGTGGTCAAAATCTATTTCGAGGAATACGCCAAAGATCCCCATTTGGATTTCCGTTCCATCATGGAACAACCCGTCTATATCGATATCGACATGACCTTGAACGACGCCTTTGAGAAGCTTAACGCCGCTTTGACGCATCTTGGCGTTGTCGTAAGCGGCGACAAAACCGTAGGCATCGTTTCCATGGAGGACATTCTGGAGGAATTAGTCGAAGACATCGATGAATCCAACGAACATAAAGTAGTTTATAGGAAAGGAGAGAAGGGATGTTGATCACCGTTTATTCCATCGCTCTTTTCGTTCTATTGATTCTCTCCTTTTGGTTTTCCAGCAGCGACATGGCCTATGGTTCGGTGAGCGCCATCAGGTTAGAAGAGGCGTGTCATGAAGAACCGAATAGCAAACGCTTAAAAACCGCCAAACGCCTTTCCGACCATTATCCTCAGACGATTTCCACGATTTTGTTATTAAACGACACCGTCAACGCTGGCCTTGATTCAGTCAGCACATTGCTTGGCGTTAGCATTTGCGTCGAGCTTTTTGGCGGCAGCTCCTCGGAAGCGGAGCTATGGGGCTTCGTCGCTTCGATGATTTGCCTCGTCGTTAAGATTACTTTCGGCGAGATCATCGCGAA
>CAVKTU010000020.1:4139-14390 GCA_963659395.1 Holdemanella sp.
CCTCAAATTGGTGACGTGGTATTCGCTTCCTTTGAAGGTCCTTTCTTGGGTCACTTTCCCTATCACCTTCCTCGTAAGCGGTTTCGGCGACCTTCTCTCGAAGCCAATCATCAAAAATGTCTCGGATATCGCCATCAGCGAAGACGATTTGCATGAAATGGTCGACGGGATCGAAGAGCAGGGCGTGGTCGATGAGGAAAAGGCGAACATTTTGCATGAGACTATCCGCTATACCCATACGGAGGCTTATGAGGTGATGACGCCACGTGTTGACGTCTTCGCCATCGATATCGACGAGGATATCGAAGGGATTTGCAACGACCCGAAAGTCTATCACTATAGCCGCGTCCCCGTTTATCGCGACACCATCGACAACATCATCGGATTCGTCAAGACGAAGAACCTGATGCTCGCTAAGATGAGCGGGCAATTGCCTAATTTGGAGAACCTCTTAGAGGCGCCATTGCGCTTCCCGCGCAGCGCGGAAATCAATGACGTTCTTAAGGCTTTCAAAAAGGAAAAGAAGCATTTCGGCATCGTCATGGATGAATATGGCGGTGTGGAAGGGCTCATCACGATGGAAGATATCTTGGAAGAAATCGTCGGAGAAATCTGGGATGAGAAAGACGATCCTGAGGCCAAATATCTTAAGAAAAAAGATGGCGGCTATATCGTCGACGGCTCTTTGACGTTAGAGGATTTCTGCGATCTCCTAGACATCGACTTCGATGAGACCGATACCGAATACGTCACCATCGGCGGTTATATCGTGGAGCTTTTAGACGATAAGTTCGCTAAGCCAGGGGACGAAGTATCTTACAAAGGCTATTCCATCAAGGTCTTGGCCGTCGATAAGAACGGAGCCGTGGAGAAGCTCGCCGTGGCTCCTAAAGAAAAAGAGGAATAATTTTGGCGAAAGCACCCTATATATAGATGTAGGATGCTATCGGTTAGGAATTTAAGCAAAAGCATTGTCGAGAACGGCGAAAAGCGCCTTTTGTTCGATGATATCGACATCGATTTTCCTGCGGATGGCCTTTTTATCGTGACGGGGGGTAGTGGCGCTGGCAAAAGCACCTTCCTTCATACGTTGGCGTCTTTGGAGAAAGCCGATACTGGGGAGATCCTTTACGAAGGGAAGGATATTGCGCGCTTTAATCAGAAAGAGGCTTGCCTTTACCGCCAAAGAAACGTGGCTTTCCTTTTCCAACACCATTATTTAGACGGTGATCTGACCGCGCTTGAGAATGTCATTATACCCTTACTGATTGCCGGGGAATCAAAGGCCGACGCCATCAAAAGGACAAAGAAGCTCTTCGCCGATTTCTCTCTTTCCTCTCTTGTCCATAAAAAGACGTCTTTGCTTAGCGGCGGGGAGAAATCGAGGGTGGCTTTCTTAAGGGCCATCATCAAAGAACCGCCTCTTTTGTTTTGCGACGAGCCGACGGGGGCTCTCGATCGTAAGAACGCATTGTTTGTTATGGAAATTCTCAAAAAGTACGCTGAAACCCACTTGGTTTTGATGGTCAGCCACGATTTGAGCCTTGCTAAAAGGTTCGCTGACGTTTTGCTTAGATTAGACAAAGGAAATTTATTCGTAGAAAAGAAGAAAGGGAAAGGAAAGCCAAAGGCGGCGTCTCCTATCGACGTTAAGAAAGAAAAAAGAAATAGAGGCAGCGCTTCTTCGTTATTGAGGATGCTAGGGAAAAGGAAAGCGAAGAAAGAGGGGAAGAAGAGCGTCATTTCCTTTGCCATCGGGACGATGATGTTCCTCTCTTTGCTTCTCTTCTTCGGCTTCTGGGCAGGGGGATCGGCGTTTTTAAACGACGGCGAAGACCGCTCGTTGCTTTATCTTTCCTCAAGCCTTTCCAAGAAAAAGAAAACGGAAATAAGCGGCACCTCCTTATATTTGACGCGCACGGAAAGACCCAACAAAAGCGAGGCTAAAGAATTGCTATCTATTTTCCCTAGCGCCCATCTAGAAAACGATTATTCTTTCTTTTTCCCCTCTTCGCTCCCATACCGCCAGAACGGATACCTCAAAGAAAGCGTCTCCTTTTGTCCCATTTGGGATATTTCCTTATCGGATCGAAGCCGTTATTTCTTGCTCGAAGGTGAATGCCCAAGCGGCTCTTGCTTGGATTATGTGTTGGTCAATGAGGCGATGGCCGCTTTGCTAGAGGATCCTATCGAAGCCCTTATCGATGTCTCTTACGAAACCAATCTTTCTTATCGCGATGAGAAGTATGATTTCTCTTTCTCTTTTCGTTTCATCGTTTTGGGAATCGTCAAGGATTTCGCCTTTCTTTCCTTGCCGCGCGTCTACTATAGCTATCCGGCTTTCGAGATGAAGGCCAAGGAAATGACGATAGCCGACGAAAGCGTCTATTCCTTGGTGAATGACGCCTCGCCTAGCGAAGAAATATCCTCTTATTCCTATCATCTCTTTTTTGGCGAGGGCGATGCCAAAGAACTTAAAAAGGCAGCCAGCGATCTTCCATCGGATTATGAATTAAGTAACGTCCTATGGTCTTCGCAGGAGGCCTTCTCTTCGTTATGGCAAGCCACCAAAACGGCCTTATTGCCTTTTTTGGTCGCGGAAATCGTTTTGGCTTTCTTCGCTTTGGCCGCTTTAACCAATTCCTCTTTCATCGAGCAAAGGCGCTTTTTGGCTCTGCTAGATACATTAGGGATGCCCAAGGAATGGCGTATCCGTTTCTTTGAGGACCGTCTGACCATTAATTCGCTATTTTCGCTTCTTTTCGCCTTCCTTCTTTCTTATCCGCTCGCCCATCTTTGTTCTTCTTTGCTCAATAAGCGATTTGGCTTAGATGGCTTAGTCAGCATTCCTTATCTTTCTTTCGAGGGGATTCCCCTCTTTTTGCCGTGTTTTTTCCTATTGATGCTCGCTTTGCTCATTTTATTTGCGGCACGCCTCCCTTTAGTGCGGCTGTCGCGGAAACCATTATCTAAGGAATTAAAAGAAGAATGAGCGCTTTGGAATTAAGAAACGTCAGCAAGTCATTTGGAGAGCAAAGGATCTATCAGAACGTGAGCCTTGCCTTGCCATCTAAAGGCCTCATTCTGCTTTTGGGCGAAAGCGGTTCAGGCAAAAGCACTCTCTTCGAAATGCTTTCGGGCATCGATGTCGAATATGATGGGGAGATATGTTGCTTCGGTCGTTTTTTCAAAGAGATGTCGGAAAAGGAACGTTCGGATTTTCGTTTGCAAAACATCGGTTTTTTGCGTCAGAGTTTCGATTTGTTGCCCCATGAAAGCGTCCTCGATAACGCCATGATACCGCTAGAGGGTGAGAAACTATCGGCCAAGGAAAAGAGGATAAGGGCCAGCGCCTTATTAAACGATGTGGGCCTAGAAAAGAAAGCCAAAGCGTTATCCTTCACTCTCTCGGGCGGCGAAAAGCAACGCCTTTCCTTCGTGCGGGCCATCATTAACGATCCCGCTTTCCTTCTTTGCGATGAGCCGACGGGGGCCTTAGATCCGGATAACGCCCTTTCTTTGTTGGAACTGCTTAAACGCACTTCCAAAAGAAGGTTGGTTCTCATTAGCAGCCACGACGAAGCTCTTTTTAACGAGGTATCCGATGCCATATATTCCATCGAAAATCATAAAATCACCTGCAAAAAGCCCTTCCTCCCTTTGTTAGAAAAGCAAAGCGAGGTGCCGCTAAAAAGCAACAAACGCTCCTCTTCTTTCCTTTTTTGGCTGAAGCACGCCGTTCATCTCTTTAAGGCGAAGAAAATGAGGACGGCTTTATCGGTAGCCCTTCTTTCCTTTTCCTTTCTCTCTTTTGGCCTAAGCATGTTCTTATCGCGTGACGTTTCCAAGAAAATCGAGACGGCTTTTTCTTCTCTTACGGGCGAGGGGACGATCGTAATGTCCTTAAGGAATGGCAATCAGCCGTCTTTGTCTAACGTCCTTTCTGCTCCCCTAAGCGAGTTACGCTCCTTGGCTAAGGATTACGATGGCTCTATCGAATTATGCGCATCCTATCTCTCTTCTTTCGAGCAGATGTTTAAGGATGCTAACGACATGTCTCTTCGCTATGGATCTAGACAATATTCCTTTGCTTCGATGAGCGCGAGAAGCATCAATGATTATTTGTTGTTATCGGACTATCCTTCGAATGCCGTTTTTCCTTCCAGGCCGCGGGTATTGGAAGTAGACGACATCGTTTTAGCCTTTCCCCAAAGGACGATGCGCGATTTGGCCAAAGCCTTTTCCACGGAAAGCAATTACCAAGCCGTCGCCTCCTTTCTTTTGAATCACAAACTGGCGCTCGAGCTATGGACGGAGAACGAGGATTGGGGTTACTACGATCATCAGAGCTTTTTTATCAAAGGGATCATGGAATTCGATACGCCGACGATTTTTCATTCCGACCCTCTTTGGAACGAGGCTATTTATGAGGGAAGGATGCGCTTGCCTTCTAGCGATGGTTCCTCGTTCTCGACGCCTTGGACGCTTCATAAAGCTTATGGCTTCCGCAATATCCGCGACGAAGAAGGCTTTTTAACGCAAACAAGGGGCAACAGATGGCGCGACTTCCTCTTCGATAAGGATTCTTACCGTTACGATCAAAGCCATAATGAGGTTAGCCTCTTTCGCAAGGATTGCCGTTATTTCGCTTTCTCCGCCAATCGTTTTGGCTTAAAGCAAGAAGATATCGATACAATCGCTAATTCATCGCGCTTCCTTTCGCTTACGCCGCTAGCGGAGGGAGCTTACCGAGCTTATCCGGCGGCGATGGCGGTGGGATTCCGCGAGCCTTTCGTTTTAGGCAAGGAGGAAAAAATCGTTACCGAATACGCCGATTCCCTTTCCAAGGTCAGCAAGGAAACGATGGCGATTTTGCCAGTGATCCCCGATGGTTTAGCCGTAGGAAGCTATTTAAGGCCAAGGAGCTCCGCTTTGACGTTCTCGAGCGATTTATCGAGCCTTGCCGAAGGCGTTAGGCCTAATGGGATAGATGAAATCGTTCTTTCTCGTTCGCTATATGAGCGATTAGGAAAACCTATAAACGTTTATGTCGCGGGGGCGAGGGAGACTAACCTCATCGAATGGACGCTATATCGCGACTATGGCTTTGCCGAACTTAAGGTCGTCGGCGTTTCCTCATTAGAAAACGACGTGATTGTAGGCGATTCGTATTGGCTGATCGATTTCTTTCGGGCGCGGTTAGGGATGAGCGTTTTCTCTTTGGAGCCTCGTGAATGCCTTTTGCTTCTTAAGGAAAGGGCGAACGCCAAGGAATCGCTGTCGTATTTGTCCTCGCGCTATCCTAGCTATTCCTTCGTCGATCCGAGTTCGATCATCTCCGAAAGCGTCGCTCAAGTGGTGGGGTACATTTCCACGATCTTGGCCTTTGCTTCGGGCGTTTGCTTGCTTTCTAGTCTTTTGCTCCTTTTGGCTGTTTCTTTATTGCATATCGTGGAAAACAAAGCGGAAGGACGTTATTTATTTTGTTTGGGCTTCTCCAAAGAAAGAATCTTCGATAGCCATTTTTCTGGCGTCTTCCTTCTTTTAAGCTCCGCCTTCGGGGCGGCCTTCTTCTCTTTAAGCTTCGTGGAAGTCTTCTTCGAAGGGGCGATAAGGGATTCTTTTGGTTTGTCATCGTCCTTCCAAATGGACTTTTTACCGCATTTCTTCGTGTTTTTAGTTTATCTGCTTTCTTTGCTGTTGGCTGGCGTTTTCATCAAATCGATGCTCCGTAAAAGCGGCTTTGGTCGGGATGAAGCGACCTAAAACCCCAAAAATCTCAATTTTTTATCTTTCTTCCCTTTTCTAAAGCGTGCTATAGTATCAAGCGGTTGTTTCGTAGGAAAGAACCAGGAAGGTAAGGAGCATATGAAGGGAACAGTCAAAATGTTCAACAAGGAAAAAGGCTATGGCTTCATTCACGCTGAAGACAACAAAGACTACTTTTTCCACTATAGCGCCTTGATCATGGACGAGTACAAGACTGCCGAACCCGGCGAAGCCGTTGAGTTCGAAGTCGAGGAATCCGAACGTGGCCCACGCGCTAAGAACGTTAAAAAAGTTGACTAATCGTTGAACAAGACTGAACCTCTGCCTTACGCGGAGGTTTTTTATTATCTTTTCGTGTTTGAATCGACACTATCTAGAGATATAATCTCTAACGAAACGGAAGCAGAAAGCACTTATGGCACTTAAAGCAGGAATCGTTGGCTTACCTAACGTGGGCAAATCGACTTTATTTAACGCGATCACCAATTCGCATGTCTTGGCGGAGAATTATCCCTTCGCCACCATCAATCCCAATACCGGCGTGGTGACGGTGCCTGATGAAAGGCTTGATTATCTAACCAAATATTTCGCTCCCAAGAAGAAAATTAACGCCACTTTCGAATTTTATGATATCGCCGGGCTCGTCAAAGGAGCTTCCAAGGGCGAAGGCCTAGGCAACCAATTTTTGGCGGCCATCAGGGAATGCGATGCCATCGTGGAAGTGGTCCGTTGTTTCGATAACGCCTCTGTTACGCGCTATAACGACGATCCGGTCGATCCCGTTAACGACATCGAAATCATCGATTTGGAGCTTTCGATGGCCGATTTGGATTCGGTCAACGCCCGCATCGCCAAGCAAGAGACGCGCGCCCGCATCGCTCACGACAAAGAAGCCATCTACGAGATGCCGATTCTAACCGCCCTCAAATCCGTTTTGGAGGAAGGGAAGTCAGCCCGCCTCGTCAAAGGCCTTAGCGACGAGCAATTGGCTTATGCCAAGAAGAATTTCTTCCTTCTTTCGCTTAAGCCGATTTTGTATGTCGCTAACGTGGCCGCTGACGATTATGCCGATTTAGCTTCTTCGAAATATTATCAAGCGGTCATAAACAAAGCCAAAGAAGAAGGGGCCATCGTGATTCCTTTGTCTTGCCAAATCGAATACGAGATATCCCAACTCGATAATCCCTCCGACAAAAAGGATTTCCTCGAATCGATGGGGCAAAGCGAATCGGGTTTAGACAAATTGGTCAAAGCCGCTTATAAGCTTTTGAATCTATCGACTTTCCTAACGTGCGGCAACGATGAATGCCGGGCCTGGACTTTTCGCAATGGAATGTTGGCTCCCTCATGCGCCGGCGTCATCCATAGCGATTTCGAAAAGGGATTTATTCGCGCTGAGGTTTATTCCTTTGCAGATTTCTTTGAAGCAAGCAAGGCTTTCCCGATGAAAGAGGGGGACGCTCCTTTGGGCCAAAAAGTCGAGGTGGCCGTCAAAGAGGCGGGCAAGATGCGAAGCGAAGGCAAAGAATACCCGATGAAAGACGGCGATATCGTCTTCTTCCGTTTCAATGTGAGCAAATAAGATGGAATTTCGAATCGGTTATGGCGAAGATATCCACGTTTTAGTGGCAGGGCGCCCCTTGATCATCGGAGGGGTGAAGATTCCCTATTCCAAAGGATTGTTAGGACATAGCGACGCCGATGTTCTTTATCATGCGATAAGCGACGCTTTATTGGGAAGCGTGGCCAAAGGCGATATCGGCCATATCTTTTCTCCTTCTGATCCTGCTACGGAAGGGATTTCTAGTTCCGTAATCTTGAAGAAGTGCTATGACATCGTTTCTCAAGCGGGATATCGAGTGACGAATATCGATTCCTCTATTTGCGCGGAAGAGCCGCGTTTGTCTGGATATATCTTGGCCATGAGGCAAAATATCGCCTCTTTGTTAGGAATTAAGGTCGATGATGTCTCTATTAAGGCCATGACTAACGAAGGGCTCGATGCCGTCGGAAGGAAAGAAGCCATTAGGGCCGTGGCCACGATATTGGTGAAGAAGGAGAATGAAGATGAATAACGAGGTTTTATTGGCGGAAGCGTTAGCCAAATCCGCTTCCCTTAATGGATATGATATTCCCACATCGGAAATTAAAATCGACCGTTCGAAAGACGTGCTTCATGGCGATTATGCCAGCAATTTCGCTTTGAAATTTGCCAAAAAGCTTGGCAAAACCCCTCTCGATTTCGCTCAAGAGATCGTAGCGAAGATCGATGAAGGAAACATCGACAAAATCGAAATAGCCGGACCTGGCTTCATCAATTTCTTCATGAAGAAAGCCGCCCTTTCGTCTATCATCCCGGTGATTTTGGAAGCGGGGGACGCTTATGGCGATGGCAAGAGCAAAGGCATTAAGGTGAATGTCGAATATGTTAGCGCCAATCCTACGGGCGATTTGCATCTTGGCCATACGCGCGGGGCCGCTTTAGGGGATGCGGTGGCGTCTTTATACAAAAAGGCGGGATATACGGTCACTCGCGAATATTATGTGAATGACTGCGGCAACCAAGTCGAGCATCTTGGCCATTCCTTAAGGGCCCGTTATCACGAATTATTTGGTGAACCCCTTTCCTTGGCGGAAGACGATTACCATGGCGTCGATTTGATCGACATCGCCAAAGAAATACAAAAAGAATACGGAGACCGTTATCTAGTCGATAGCCAAGAAAGCCATGATTTCTTCATCCGCTTCGGCATCGATCACGAACTTGCGAAAATCAAAAAGGATCTATCCGACTTCGGCGTGGTTTTTGATCGATTCAGCTATGAATCGGACATTCGCAAGGATCATCGCATCGAAAAAACCATCGAAGAGCTTAAGGCAGCCGGTTACGTTTATACGCAAGACGGCGCCACGTATCTCAAAACGAGCGCTTTCTTAGATGATAAGGATCGCCCCATCATCAAGAAGGATGGCCTTTATACGTATTTCATGCCCGATGTTTGCTATCACTATGAGAAGCTTTCTCGCGGCTATGATTTTTTAGTCGACTTATTGGGGGCCGATCACCATGGCTATGTGGCCCGCATGAAAAGCGCCATGATGATGAAAGGGTTTTCGCCGGACGTTCTACAAGCGGAAATTTATCAGATGGTCCGCGTCTACCGCGATGGGCAAGAAGTCAAAATGAGCAAGCGAACGGGCAAATCGATCACCCACCGCGAACTGGTCGCCGAAGTGGGGAAGGACGCCGTGCGTTATTTCTTTAGCGCCCGCTCGGGCGACACTCATTTGGATTTCGATATGAACCTCGCCACGAGCCATAGCAAAGAAAACCCCGTCTATTACGCCCAATACGCCCACGCCCGTTGCTCCTCGCTTTTGGCTCTTGGAGCGGATATCATCGTCCAATATGACGAAAACGCCTTTCTAGAGGGCAAAGAAGACGATATTTTGAAGCAACTCATGGATTTTCCTAGTATGATAGAGGGCGCGGCGAAGGCCAGAGCCCCTCATAAGGTGGCCGGTTATATCGATCGTTTGGCGCAATTAATCCATGAATATTACGCCTCGACGAAGATCATCGACCGTGAAGACAAGAAAAACACGGCCAGCCGCTTGTCGCTGATCAAGGCTTGCCAAATCGTCTTGCGTAATGCCTTGGCGATAATCGGCGTCTCGGCGCCCGAGCGGATGTAAAAAAGGATTAAAAAGTAGGAGAATAAAAATGAACAATCAGAAAAGCATGCTTGATGTTGCCCATGAGGTGATGAGCGCCTCCAATCACGAGCTCACTTTCCAAGAGCTCTATGGCGAAGTGGTCAAAACCCTCAACATGAGCGAAGCGGAACGCGATGAGCGGATCGGCGATTTCTATACGCAGCTCACTCTCGACGGCCATTTCGTCGCTTTGACCGACAACAAGTGGGATCTTCGTTCCCGCCATACCTATGATAAAGTCCATATCGACGTCAATGACGTCTATAGCGACGTCGATGAAAGCGATGACGACGAAGAGGACAAGAAGGAAGAAAAAGAATATAACGCCGAAATCGAAGGCAAACTATTGGAACCCGATGAAGAGGGGATGCCTTCTTCTGAGGAAGGGTTAGAAGAGAAAGCCCCCGAGGAAACCCTTTCTTCCTTAGGCGTCAAATAATCTTTGCAAAAGCAGAAGCCCGCTTCTAAAGCGCCTTATAAAAATATTAATGTATCCCCTTAAACAAAGCGGATGATTGAGTATAATTGTTCTTGGAAGGAGTACAAAAATGGGATATTGCAAATGGATGGAAAAGAATCCGAAATGGTTGAAGATCGTTCTTTGCCTTTGGATCCTTGATATCACATGGGCCATTTGGCGTATTGCCAAATCCATTAAGAATGGCAGCGCGATCCAATTGATTTTGGCGATTCTTTGGATTATCGCGGCAGGCACTGTCGGATGGATCCTTGATATCGTCTGCATTCTTCTATTCGATTATCCGT
>CAVKTU010000021.1:0-4346 GCA_963659395.1 Holdemanella sp.
GCAAAGACAAAGATGCCGAGCCTAGCCTCGAGCTTCTCCACGCCCTTGACACCTATATCCCGGATCCTGTCCGCACCGATGACAAGCCGTTCTTGATGCCGATCGAAGACGTCATGACCATCTCTGGCCGTGGCACCGTCGTTACCGGCCGTGTCGAACGTGGCCGTGCCAATATGAACGACGAAGTCGAAATCGTTGGCATCCGTCCGACCCAAAAATCCGTCATCACCGGTCTCGAAATGTTCCGTAAGACCCTTGATTTCGCCGAAAGCGGAGACAACGTTGGTGTTCTTCTCCGTGGCATCACCCACGACCAAGTCGAACGTGGACAAGTCCTTGCCAAACCTGGCTCGATCGTCCCGCACGACAAATTCACCGCGACCGTCTATGTTTTGACCAAAGACGAAGGTGGACGTCATACGGCCTTCCTTAACGGCTATCGTCCGCAATTCTTCTTCCGCACGACCGACATCACCGGCTCGATCTCTCTTCCTGCCGATGTTCAAATGGTCATGCCTGGCGACCATACGACCTTCACCGTCGAATTGATCCACCCAGTGGCCTTGGAAGCTGGCACGAAGTTCTCCATCCGTGAGGGTGGCAAGACCGTCGGATCTGGCACCGTCACCGAGATTCTTCACTAATTTCGATGCTTAATCGAGCCCCGCTTAACGGCGGGGCTTTTTGCGTCTTTTGGAAAACGCCGTCTTTGCCCCGAGGATGTTTAATTGGGTATGTGACTATTGATAAAAATTCGTTATAGTTAGTCCTATGGAAAACAACAAGCATTTAATCAACGCCCCTTATTGGAAACGCCTTCTCTCTTACGCCATTGACATGGTTCTTTCGATTGGCATCGGATTCATTCTCTACACGTTCGTCACATCCAATTATTTATATACAAATCTCGGTGGTTTCGTGGCAGAGCAGAATCTTTGCCGTTATAGCGACGAATCGGGCCTTGTCAGCGTGAAGAAAAACGACGATGGCTCTTACAATAAAAGCGGACCTTCCGTCTATCAATATAAAGCCACGGCCTCCGATGACGCCTCTAATCACGTCGATCCGCCTAGTGGCAAGCAGGCTTATGAAGCCTATTACGACATGGTTTATGACTATTACACGGTCAAATTGCCCGAGGCCCTCTCTTCTTCGGATTCCGATTACGTCATTCTAAAAGATAGCGATGGCAAAGAATTCACTTCCGTCGACGATTATAAGAAATATTTCAATCAAACTATTTTCTCTTTGCCCGCTTTAGAGGATCTATCGAAAATTGATGAAGCAAGTAGAAGCAGCCAAAACAATTCGTATTTCTACTTGGCTTTGAATGAAGCGGGGGATGCCGTCGATCCTTTGGCTAAGCCAGTGCTTAAAAGCGAATACGCCGCCAAAGTGGCCGCTTCCGACGCTGATGCCTTAAAGACGCTTCGCAATTTCTTTTATGACTCATCCGCCAAAGATACGACATCCGTCGGCAAATATTACGATGCCGTTCTCGATATGACAGGCAGCTCTTCTTCTAGCGTCCAAACTTATTATAAGGAGCAGACGAGCCTTATTACCTCCGCGCAAGCTATTTGCCAGGTTGTGGCCTTCATTCCGATGATTTTCGTTTTCTTCTTTATCGTTCCCGCGGCTTTGCCTTATGGAAAGAGTTTAGGGAAGCTTATTTTCAATACTCCTGTGGTCACGCAAGAAGGATTATCGCTTAATGTTGCCAAAAGGATCCTTAGGCCTTTCTATATGGCCGCGACGACATCCTTATTGTTTGTTCCTTATCAAATTGCCGTCTTCGCTTTCTTTATCCTTTTTATCGTGGATGCGCTGATGTTAGGGTTCTCGAAGAATGGGACTTCCTTGCATGACCGTTTATTCAAGACCTTGGTGCTCGATGGCAAGAATTCCCTTTATTTCAAAAACATCGAGGAACGGGAGGATTATTACGAAGAGCATCCTGAGGAATGCGAAAGCGAGGAGAAGAAAGAGGTGGATTACGCGCTTGAGGCGGCCATCAAAGATCAAGAGAGGGTTTTGAACCTAGAAACGATCGCCAAGAGCCGCGAAGAAGCTAGGGCCATCACTTCCTTCGACGAATTCGAAGCCAAAAAAGAAAAAGAGATCGAAGCGCTCAAAGCTAAAAACGAACAAAACGCCGTCAATTTGACAAAAGACGATTCTCCTAGCGAGCAATAGTTGTTTAAGAATAGAGTTATGTTGCTATGGCTGGTGATTTGCTCCATATAAACGATAGCGAAAGCGATTTCGACTTGTTCCCAGCTAAAAAAACGCACCGGGTTTTGTCGGCTTTAGCGGATATGTTCTTAATCACCTTGCTTGGCGTGCTTTTGACCGTGGTGCCGTTTTATTTCGCTTTTGGCTATTACAATGACGTCAGCGAATACACAACCCAATTAAATACTCTTAACAGCATGTCCTTAGAGACTCATTTGGTGGCCAAGAACGATAATGGTTCCTTTAAATCGCAGGACGATTTGGCATATGAGTACGTTGCAATGGAAGCCAAGCAAGATTATTACGATGCCGAAGGAAAAGAAAAGAATCGTTTGGCGTATTATTACGTTGAATACAAAAAGGAAACGATTTCTTTTTATAATGACCTCTTTTTGCAAATCGATGGCGTCGCCGAATGCTATGACACGAGCGATTTAAGTGGCAGCGTTTTGCGAATCAACGAGGAAACGAGAACGTCTCTTTTGCCATATTTGAACGGACTTAGTTCTAATAAAGAGGCTTATAACAAGATAAGTGGCATTTTCAAAAGCGCTTATTCTAAAGCGTATGACGATTTTGCCGCCAACGAAGCCTATCAAAAGGAATTCGGCAAAATGGATAGCGTTTTCTCGCAAATGAAATGGAAGGGGGCTTTATCGGCGTTTTTAGGATATTCCATTTCGGCAGCGCTCTTTCTGATCATCCTCCCGTTGTGGGCCTTTTCCGGCAATACCGTTGGCAAAAAGGTGCTCAAAATCAAAGTATTGGATTCTTTCGGAGCCCCTCTTCCCAAATGGAAAGGGGTTTTGCGGGGATTTTTGGTTTTTGCCATCGATCTCTTCCTGATTCTCCCTGTAGCCTATATCGCTAATTGGCGTATGACTTCTGTCAACTTGCCTATCATGTCGATTGGCTCCTTTACTTTGACCCTGGGTTTCTTCGCTTTGTTCTTTGCCCTTGTCGCCGTTATTGATTTGGCCGTCATGCTTTTCAGAGCGGATGGCCGTTTCTTGCATGATGTTGTTACGGATTCCTACGCTTTTACATCCGATCCTAAGCGCATCGACGAGGAGAAAAGGATTCGCTCCATGAAGAAGCAAGGCGAAGGAAAAGGGGAGGGCGATGGAAGTCGTTTATAACAAAGCGCCATATGGCCGTCGGATGTTCGCTAATCTCTTTGATTTAGCTTGCCTTTTTGTCGTCGGCTCCCTTTTAGCTTGGCTTTATAGCGCGGTTCTCCCTTTCTTCCCTTTTTATCAAACCGCTAAAAATTCCTCGGAACGCTTGCAAGAGGAGAGCTCTATATACGTTCGTTTAAATGGGCAATGGACGAAGATCGACAAAGCGTATTCATCCGAAGATAAAGCTCGCGACAATGCCGTTTACGAAGAAGCCCTTTTGAAGTTTTATGTTTGCCCTTCTTTCTTTCCGAAAAATGATGGCCTATCCCGTTATGTATCGCAAAAGGTTGGAGACGATCCCATCCTCGATGAACAAGGCGAGCCATATTGGGAAAAGAACACTGATGGCGATATCGTGAAAAAAGAAAACGTTTCCGATGAGAAGCTTAATGCGTTTTATATCACGGCTTTAAACGATTACGCCTATTCGTATATGAACCTAAATGACGAATATCTAGCCTCTTCTCGGACGATCGCCTATTCGTGGTTTTACGGCCTTCCGGTTGTTTTGAACCTTGATCTGGCCATCTTCGGCTTGGTGATACCCCTTTGCTTAAAGCGAGGGAAGAAGACGCTTGGCAAATTGGTTTTCGGCTTGGCGGTGGTCGATGTTCACGCCCTTAGTCCCAAGTGGTGGCACTACGTTCTTCGCTTCCTTTTCTTGCTTCTTATCGAAGTCGATTTGTCGATCGTCACTTTCGGCATTCCTCTCATTGCGTCTTTTACAATGATGGTTTTTTCCAAGCGAGGACAATCGTTCCACGACTATGTCGTCAACACGTATGTTGTGGATGCCAAAAATCAAAAAATCTATGTGAGCGAAGAAGAATTCATTCTTGCTCAAAACGATTTGACGAATCTTACCATCCAAAATATCGATTTAGAGTAGGGAGGGTCCCTCGCGAACGCGTTTGTGCGTATTGATTAACC
>CAVKTU010000021.1:4356-13880 GCA_963659395.1 Holdemanella sp.
GATTAACCATGCGCGCATCGCTATACTTTTTTTAAACTCTCTGAGTGCTTTGAACTTAGATTTAAGGAGATTCTCAATGGAAATCAGGCTGAAGAACTTAACCAAGGTTTTTCCCGGCAATCCAAAGAAAGGAATTCCCGACACCGTGGCCGTCGACAATCTCGACGTGACGGTCCCCGACGGGAAGCTTTTGGGCTTGCTTGGTCCTTCTGGATGCGGCAAATCGACGACCCTTTACATGATCGCCGGCTTGTTAGAACCCACGAGCGGGGAAATTTGGTTCGGCGATGAGGAAGTTACGCGTTTGGCTCCGGAAAAAAGAGGCATCGGTTTGGTCTTCCAGAATTATGCGCTTTACCCGCATATGACCGTTTATGATAACGTAGCCTTTCCGCTTACCAATCTCCGCATCGAAGACACTGTCATGGAATATGACGAAGCCGAGCAAGCGGCCATTAAAGCGGAATACGACGAGAAAATAAAAGCGAAGCAAGACGAATTGTCCGCCCTTAAGGCGGAGAAGAAGGCCGAAAACGAAACGGCCATCGGCGCCCTTAAAGGTCAAATCCGCGAACTCACTTCGCTTTGCCGTTTGGCCATGAAGAAAGCCGGCGCCCCGAAGCTTGACGAAAACGGCAAGCCATTAACCAAACTCCGCCGCATGAACAAAGACGAAATCGATAAGATCGTTCGCGAAACGGCGAAAGTAGTGCAAATCGAGCCTTATTTGGAAAGAAAGCCCAATCAGTTATCGGGCGGTCAACAACAACGTGTCGCTATCGCCAGAGCGCTAGTTAAGAAACCCAAAGTCCTTTTGTTGGATGAACCTCTAAGCAATCTTGATGCGCGCCTTCGTCTTCAAACCCGTGAGGAAATCCGCCGCATTCAACGCGAAACGGGCATTACGACCGTCTTCGTTACACATGACCAAGAAGAAGCGATGTCCATCAGCGACGAAATCGTCGTCATGAAACTTGGCGTTGAGCAACAAAGGAACGCCCCACAAGAGGTATATAACAATCCTGTTAACAAATTCGTCGCCAATTTCTTGGGGACGCCGCCTATCGGTCTTTTCAAAGGAAAAATAGAAAATAATAAAGTGTATGTGGGAGGGGAAGTCGTTCGCGAAATCACCGAAAAGAACGTCCCCGATCAGGAATGCACCGTTGGCATTCGCCCCGAAGGCATCTCTATCGCGCCTAATGGCTCTTTCACTATTGAAGTGGAACGCATCTTGACGATGGGCCGCGACATTATGCTCGTCGTTAAAGATGAGGATGCGATCAATGACGTCAAATTCATCGTGGACGCTTTCGTGGATGTCAAAGTCGGATCGGTCAAAGTTAACGTCAAGCCGCATAAGTGCTTCGTTTTCGCTTTGGGCGACAATGAGGAAAGGCTAATTTAGCCATGGTCAAGAAAAACAACTGGAAGGCGTGGTTATATTTGGCCCCGGTCATCATTTTGATGGCGGTCTTTACCTTTTACCCGCTGATCAACACAATCGGTATTTCTTTCCTCAAGAATTACAGCTATTTGACGGGAACTAGCGATGGCTTCACTTTGGATAACTACGGCTATGTCTTAGGGGTTGTGCCCAAAACATACATGGGCAGCGTCTTCTATTACACGGATGTCGTGCAATACGCTTTGCCAAACACCCTTTTCATTACCTTCGTTACCGTTCCCATCTCCATTCTTTTGTCGCTTCTTATCGCCGTGGGCCTTAATGCCATTAAGCCGCTTAAGAAGATTTTCCAAACAATTTTCTTTATGCCATATGTCACTAACGCCATCGCCGTCGGCATGGTCTTCGGCGTCATTTTCGCCGACAAAGGCCTTTGGAATACGATTTTCAATTTGGGACAACAGCATTGGATCGATTCTTCCAACGCCGGCTCGCCTAGCGATTGGGGGCACGCGATGTTCGCGCTATGCACATATATTGTGTGGCATAGTCTTCCGTTTAAGATCCTTATCTTCTTGTCTGGGCTTCAAAACATCGATAAGCAGTATTACGATGCCGCTAAAATCGATAGCACACCGGCTTGGAAGGTTTTCGCTCGCATCACCGTTCCTCTCCTCTCCCCACAAATTCTTTACGTCATGATTACCAGCTTCATCGGCGCATTTAAAGAATATTCTAGCGTTATCGGTTTGTTCGGCTCTTCTAATGCCTCGTGGTATACAGGCGGGCGCGAATTATATACCGTCGTTTATTACATTTACGACACCATCGCGGCCGGCACGGTCCAATACGGCGCCGCCGCCGCCGTTATGCTCTTCTTGATTATCTTGCTTTTCACGGCGATTCAGTTCTGGGTCAGCAAGAAGAGGGTCCATTACTAGGAGGAAGGAACATGAACAGAAAGAAATTGACTTATATCCTTCTTTTCGCGGGAGTGGTTCTTGGCTTCATTGCTTTAGTGACGTTCTTATCGATCGCCATCGCTAATTTCATTCCGGCCGAAGCGGCTGGCGCCGCCGAAAAGGCGGCTAGAGCGGTGGGCGACACCGACTTAGCGAAGGCGAAAGCGGCGGAATGCGCCGAACTTAAAACAGTCGCCTTCTATTATTTCTTTGCGACCGTCATCATGCTTGCGCCGATCATCTCCGGTTTTTATGGCGCCAAGAAGGTTCTGGTCGCGGAGAATAAGGCCGAATTGGTCAAACCAGCTATTATTTGCATCATTTTATGCTTCGTGGCGGGCGGCGTGATGATGCTCGCTTTAAGCGAAGAAGATCTCGAAAAGGACAAAGACAGCAAGAAGAAGCTGTTCTTTTCCAGCGAAAACGCCATGGAAAGGCATGCGAAGAAGCAAGCCATCCGTGAGGAGAATCCCTTATACAAAGATATAGATACCAGCAAAATGACGTTGGTCATTGCCGAGGGCAGGGTCAGCGCCGAGCGGTTAGAAAGAGGCCAAAAGGTTATCAAGGTCATTTCTACCGTGCTGGTGTATTTGTTCTTAGCTGTGATGGCCGTAATCATTCTCTTGCCGTTCTATTGGATGCTTATCACCTCCCTTAAGACGACCGAGGAAATTCGTTCCGACGTTCAGACTTTCTGGCCGACGGTCGTTATGTGGAGCAACTACAGCCAAGTCTTTGCCAAATTCGATTTCGTCACTTATTTGACCAATACCTTGGTCGTTGGCGTTTTGTCGACTATTGGCACTTTGATCACGACGATTTTCGCCGCTTTCGCCTTTGCCAGGTTGGAATTCAAAGGCAAGAACACGATTTTCGCCATTTTCCTAGCGACGATGATGATCCCAGGCGAAATGATGGTCATCACCAATTACATAACGGTGGCCAATTTCGGCTGGCTTGGCAGCAAAGTCGGAGCCTTCACGGCCATGATCGTCCCCTTCTGGGTCAGCGTCTTCTACATTTATTTGTTGCGTCAAAACTTCATGCAAATCCCTAACGAACTCTATTTGGCCGCCAAAGTGGATGGCAAGAGCGATTGGCAATATCTTTGGAAGGTTATGGTCCCTCTTAGCGCTCCGACCCTCATTTCCATTTTCATCCTTAAATTGATGGGTGCGTGGAATAGCTACGTATGGCCTAACTTAGTGGCTGATCGCCAAGAATGGAGGCTTATCACCAACGGTCTTCGCCAAACGGCCTTCCAAACGGCGTCGGGCGACGTCCAATACGGTTTACAAATGGCCGCAACGGTGGTCGTTACCGTCCCATTGCTATTATTGTTCATCTTCTTCCGCAAATACATCATGCACGGCGTCGGCCGTGCGGGCATAAAAGGTTAGCGCTTCCAGTGTTCCGCTAGCCGTTTTTTGTTCTAAAATTAGTTGTCTTCAAATGCATATAACTAAAAGGAGAAAAAGCATGAAAAAGAAATTGTTGCTCGGCATCTCTCTGGCGGCCCTTAGCGCTGGCGCCATGATGGGATGCGTTCAAAATGACGGAAAGGTGCATATTTCTTTCTGGCATACCATGGGACAAACCAATCAAGCGTGGCTCAATGAACGCATCACCGAATTCAATAAGATTTACCCCGATGTCGTAATCGAGCATACCGCCCAAGGCGGCTATGACGATTTAAAGAGCAAGATATCCAAGGCCATTCCAGCTGGGACCACCCCAACGATGGCTTATTGCTATCCCGATCACGTCGCCGATTATTTGGTCGCCGGCGCCGTCGAAGAATTGACTCCTTATATCGACAATGAAGCTTATGGCTTTGGCAAGAAAGAAGCCGAAGACAAGGATTTGGGCGATTTGGGCAAAGACGATTATATTTCCGGCTATTGGAGCGAAGGCACCAATTACGTCAATAAGGACGGCAGTGCTGCGCCAGGTGTTTATTCCTTGCCTTTCTCCAAATCAACTGAGGTTATGTTCTATAACAAGACGGCCTTTGACGCGAATGGCTGGAGCGTGCCTAAGACATGGAATGAGCTGTGGTCATGGGCGGCGATAGCTAAAAAAACTTATGACGATAAGGATATAAGTCTTACCCCCATTGGATATGATAGCGACGCCAATTTGCTAATCACCCTTTTCGAACAATATCAAATCCCCTATACATCCGCGGAAACCAACGCCGAAACTGGGCATTTCTTGTTCAACAACGATCGCGCTAAGAGCCTTGTTAAGGATTTGGTTGGCTATTTTAACGAGAAATTATTCGTAACGCAGGGGACCAGCTCCAGCAATACTTATACGTCCAATCTGTTTATTAAAGGTGCCGCCAAAGGCGGTTGCTTGATCACCATCGGTTCGACGGGTGGCACGGGATATAACTTCCCGACTTCCAGCGAAACCGAAAAGGGAGGGAGCTTTGAGGTTGGCGTGGCCGAAATCCCCCAAGCCGATGAATCGAACAAAAAGGTCATCATGCAAGGCCCTTCGATGTGCTTCTTCAAACGGGCTTCCGAAGAGCAAAAGAAATACGCCTGGCTCTTCTATAAATATTTAACGAATACTGATAACAGCGCTTCCTATAGTTATTTGACAGGTTATCAACCGGTTCGCGAAAGCTCTTATGAGAGCGAATATTATGATCAATATGACGAATCTCTTGATGCCGGAACGAAATATGAATTGATCCATCAAGTCACCGAATTTATCCCGACCATCAAAGATCATTATTTCACTTCGCCCGCTTTCGAGGGGAGCACGGCGGCTCGCGCCGAAATGGAAGGCCTTTTGGCGGCCGTTTGCAATAACGGCACCCCAGTCGAGACCGCCTTTGAGGACGCCTTAACCAACTGCATCTTCTCGCAAAATTCATAATTGAGGCTCTGCTAGCATGAAAAAGCGATTCAAAATCAAAATAGTCTTGCCACTAGCCGCCTTAGCTCCATCATTGCTGGCGCTAGGCGGATGTAGCGCCTATGTCGAAAGCGAATACCGGGCGTATGACCCCGAAGTGGACGGCGATCCGACCGCTCTCTCGGCTAAAGTCACTTTTTGGCACACGATGAGCCAACAAGGGCAGAAGATGTTGGATGACCAAATCAAAGCCTTTAACGAGATTTATCCGAATATCAAAATTGAGCATAGTGCCCAAGGCGATTATAACGGCATCAAAGACAAATTGGTTAAGGCCATTCCAGCCGGGACCACCCCGACGATGGCTTATTGCTATCCCGATCACGTCGCCGAATATCTTTTTTCCGGCGCGACTGAGGAGATGGGGCAATATGCTAATGACAGCGTGATCGGCTTTGGCAAAGACGATACCGAAAGCGGTGGCGCGGCCGACTTCGTGCAAGAATTCTGGAAAGAAGGACAGGTCTATGAGAAAGAAGGCATTTATTCCCTCCCTTACGCCAAATCGACGGAAGTCATCTTTTATAACAAAACGGAATTCGACAAAAAAGGATATACCATGCCCAAGACTTGGGATGGCCTTTGGTCGCTTTGCCGCCAAATAAAGAGCGATTATTCGTCCCTGGAAGATTTCGTGCCTCTAGGCATCAACAGCGATTCCAATATGTTCATCACCTTCTGCGAGCAAATGGGTATTCCCTATACTAGCGCCCAAGGCGACCATTACCTTTTTAGTAACGATCAAGCCAAAGCGATGATCCACACTTTGAAAAGCTATTATGATGAACACCTCTTCATAACCGAAGGAACGAGCGAAAACAATAACTACACCTCTAACCGCTTCGTCAAAGGAGCGGTCAACAATGGCTGCTTGATGTTCATCGGTTCGACGGGCGGCACTTCTTATGGTTGGCCTGGCAGTCCTGCTAAGACCTTCGAAGTCGCCGTGGCGACTCCGCCTAGCGTTGACGAAAGCAAGCCGGCCGTGATCACGCAAGGGCCGTCGATCACTTTCTTCAAGCGCGCTTCCTTAAAGGAGAAATACGCGGCCTGGCTGTTCTACAAGTGGATTACTAACACCGATAACAGCGCGGAATACGCTTTGTTGACCGGATATGAACCAGTTCGTCAATCCAGTTATCAGACGGAAGCCTATCAGGATATGTTGGCTACGCCCGTCGATCCTAATAGCGACGATAAGACGATGCTCTTCGCCGCCGTTGCCAAAACGACGATGACGATGCAGTCTTCGTATTTCAGCTCGCCGGTTTTCGTCGGCAGCTCCAAAGCCCGTGAAGCGGTGGGGGAAATCTTCCCGGCCGTTGCTTTAAATCAAAAGACGGTAGATGAAGCTTTTAACGAAGCCATTTCCCGTTGCGTGTTCTCTCAAAACGATTAAAGGAGGAGAATTTATGAACAGAAAATCCATTCTCGCCTTAGGAATAGGGGCCATCGTTTGCGGCGGCCTCTCCTTCCTTACCTCTTGCGCATCCGATTCTAGCGTCGACTATGTCTCGGCCACCAAATTGGAAACGGAATACAAAGGCAAGAATTTCATCAAAGACGGCATTGGCAAAGTCACCCTTAAAAGAGGGATCGACGGCGATACGGCTCATTTCTATGATGATAACGGCACGACCGTCATCAAAGGCCGTTTTATCGGCGTTGATACCCCAGAATCCACGGGGCAATTGCAACCTTGGGGATATGGGGCGAAGGTCTTTACCACCGAAAAGCTAGAGAAAGCGAAAACGATTGTTCTCGAAAGCGAAGACCCCACGAAAGCGGCCGAAAAGGATTCGACCGGCACCCGTTATAAGTGCTTCGTTTGGGTGAGCGATGTCGCAGATGGCGACATCAGCACCTTCAAGATGATTAACCTTTGGTTGGTCCAAGAAGGCTGGAGCGCTGGCAAAGGCATCAGCGGTAGCAAATACGCCAACACCTTTACCGAAGCCGACCTCCAAGCGCAATCCAAGAAATTACATATTTGGAGCGACGATCCCGATCCCGACTTCAATTACGCCGACCCCGTGGAATGCGATTTGCAACTCATCAACGAAGGCAAAATCATCAAATCGGGCGAGACCGCCTATAGCGATTACGATTGGACGGAGAACAAAGTCACGATCACCGGCATCGTCTGCGATATCCGCGGAACCGATTGCTGGATCAATCTGACTTTTAATAACGAGTTGACAGGCAATACGGATAAGACGTATGGCATGTACATCTTCACGATGTATAAGAGCTATCCGCCTTTGCTTCATATCGGCAACAAAGTTCAATTAACGGGCACCATCACCGCTTATATGGGCAATTATCAGATGGTCGACGTTTATTGGAGCCGTACTTCCAAAGACCCAGACATCATCAAGCTTTTGGAAAGCAATGTTGCCACTCCCGAAGTGAATGTCACGGCCAATGACATCACTCGTAATAGCGAGACGGGCAAGAATTACCTCAACGTCGTCGTTAACTGCGTGACGCCTCTTTACGCCACCGGATGCAAAGTGACGGAGACTTCCAGCGGCTTCACCATCGGCGTTTATTTAAGCGATGCGGCCACCAAGAGTACAGACTTGTATTTATATGTGGAAGATAACGTTTATTTGAAAGACGCTAACGGGGATCGCATTACGACGAAAGATAAAGTCTTAGAATATCTAGGCAACAGATCCAAACCGTTTACCGTCAAAGCGCCGATCACCATCTTCACTAGCGAAGACGAATCGTATACCAATTACGACCTTTGCTACACTGGCTCAGCTTGCTTGAGCTTTGTCTCGGAATAATTTCAAGAAAGGAATAGAAAAATGAAAAAAATCCAAGCGTTACCAATCCTCGCTCTCTCTCCGGTTCTTCTTTTGGCGGGGTGCGGCGAAGTCAAAGGAATGAGCCTTGATGAAGCAAAAGCTCAAGCCATTAACCAAATTTCCTACACCGATTATGCCATCGATGGCGTTCAAGGCGATTTCGATCTCATCACCGAGTCGGTCGTTGAAGACTATCGTTTCACCGTTGCATACACGGCTGGCGAATTGAGAGAATACAAAGGCGAGGACGATACCGTTTACCATTTCGTGACGGTGTCAGAAGATGGTAAGACCGCTCAGGTTGTCCCTCCTAACAAGCTCGACGCCAATCTCAATTTCGCCAAGAATTATGGTTCCTATGCGCAGTGCTATATCGAAGCGACCTTCTCTTATAACGAAGAAGTCTTTGGCACCAAGAAATACAACATCAAAGTCAATGCGGTCTCTAGCTGCACCGTTAAAGAGCTTTATACCTCCGATCTCTTAAAGGAGGGCATTTCCGTTGAGGTGAACGCCTATTACACCGGCGCATACAATAACGATAAGCATTATCAAGGGGCCTTTGCCCAAGATGGCGATGCCGGCATTATGATTTATGGACTTGATTATTCTAAGCTTCCTAGTGGATTACAAGTCGGCGATCCGATTCATATTTCTGGTGCTACTTCGCCTTATAATGGCCTCCAAGAACTTAAGAATTGCACTATCACCAAATTGACCGACGAAGCGGCAATTGCCAAATTGACCAAGCCAGTTGCGATTGAATTCAATGAATCGACCAAATTTGAATATCACAATTTGAGCGCGTTGATTCATGCCGCTGGTACCGTTTCGAATTATAAATTGGACGAAAGCACGGCCGATCGTCGCAAGATTAAAGGATATATCACTGTCGGAAGCGCCAAGATTTACGTCTATGCCGACGAGAAATACATGTCTCCAGACAATTTCGCGGTGGCATTAGAAAAATTCACGGATGGCGCGACCGTTGATGTTACGAGCTTTGCTGGATATTACAGCACCTCGTCTACATTTAGCGCTAGCGGCGTCCAACTCGTGAATCCGATTTTCGCTGATTAAAATGCGTCATTTGAGGAAACGAAGATGATATATTGTCAAGCATGTGGGCACAAAAATGACGAAAGCGTCACGACATGTTCGAAATGTGGCGCCGCTTTAAGTGCGACTTTGATAGACGATAACGAACGTCCTTTGGTCCAAAAACTCCATCAAGCCGAAAACGTGGCTCGCGAGAGGAAGGATGGGGCGATGTCCTTTATCGTCATCGGTTCGATTTTGCTCATACTTGGCATAATCTTCTTCGTTTTGTCTTTCAAGTTGCCGAATGCTACGGCCATCTCCAAAGTTCTCATAATCACTTGCTTCGAATTCTGGGTTTCCATGTTT
>CAVKTU010000022.1:0-13319 GCA_963659395.1 Holdemanella sp.
CGCAAGCTCCGCTTAATTTGGGGATATTGAGGGAAAGCATTTGGTTTTTGGCTCTGGCGATGCTGATGCCATCGAAAGAATTTAGAAAAGTGCTGCAGCATAACAGCAATCCGCAAGGGCCGATGCCGCCGATGGCTTTGGCTTTGTCGCGCGGGGCCAATTGGCGAAGTTCGATGCGGCAATGGAGTTTGGGGGCGAGGACTTTCAGCAATTCGCGGAAATCCACGCGGTTATCGGCGGTGTAAGCGATGGTGCATTTGGAGCCATCTAAGGTGTAATGGGCGCTTAATAGCCGCATTGGTAAGCCTAGTCGCTCCACTTCCTCTTTGGTTATTTCTAAAGCGGTTTCCGCTTCCTTAAGGGCGAATTCGTAATCGCGCAAATCGTCTTTGTTCGCGCGCCTGATAATGGGGGCGAGGGAGAGGTCGCTTTGATAGTCAGAGGTGCTTTTTGCTTTGGAGGAAACGATGGCAATATCGATGCCATTGACCGATTCGACGATTACTTTCTCGCCGATTTCATAATTTTCCTCATCCGTTCCGAAGAAATAATTTTTCACGCTGTCGGGAAATTGGACAGCGACGAAAAAAGGGTAATAGTTATAGCGGTCTTCTTCGCCAATCATAAATCGTTCTCCTTCGTCAAATAATAGGCCAGATGTTCTAGCAAGATGCCGGAAGATATATTGAGATCGAGGGTGTTCCTCGTTTTCATGATCTCCAAAAGGCTCTTTTCGAGGGCCTTTAGCCTTTTAAGGGGCGCAATGATTTTAGCATAGCTACGAAGCGTTAAGGGGCTTTTTTCGCGTAATAGCAAAGCCTCTTTGAAGAAAAGGCAAAGCATGTCGAAAAGCATCTTGGCGGTTTTCTTGTCGTTTAAGGCGGGGGCGATGTCTTTAGCCACGCACATATATAGGCGGTCGGCGCCTAAAGGGACAACGGAAAGAAAATGAAGGGCGCTTTCTTTGGCCAATAGGTATTCCTCGCTCTTCAAGAAGGAAGGCAAAAGGGAGCTG
The DNA here is from genome assembly GCA_963659395.1 of Holdemanella sp. GTDB lineage: Bacteria > Bacillota_I > Bacilli_A > RFN20 > CAG-826 > UBA4951. The sequence continues at coordinate 1,016 of CAVKTU010000022.1, forward strand.
CTATTGACGAAAAAGGAAGCGAGTTCGGCGTCTTCCTCGCTAACGCCTTCGGCTAGGGCTTCGCTAATGACCTCGCTTCGAGGGGCCAATAATAGCCGCATGGTTTCGCAACGGCTCACAATCGTCGGAAGCACTTTGGTGATGTTTTTCGTGGTGAGGATGGCATGGACGTAGGTTGGCGGCTCCTCGAGGAATTTAAGCAAGGAATTAACGGCCTCCGCCGTCATGTTTTCGACGTTATTGATGATGTAAACGCAATCTTTGTTCTCTTCCAGGGAAGTTTTCGAGAAGGCGGAAACGAGATCCTCTATCTCCTCTTTTTTGATTGTCCCCTCATTCTCGCCGACGACGCGAAAGCCGTTCATCGTTCGATGGTCGATGCGCTTGCAATATCGGCAATCGTCGTCCGCTAAAGGGGAGGGATGCTCGCAAAAAATCGTCTTCGCTAGATAAATGGCCGTTTCTAATAGGGGGGTTCCGCTTTCGCCGCTTAGCAAATAGGCATGGGCCAATTTGTCGTTGCTTATGGCATTAGAAAAGGTTTGGTACACTAACGGCTGGTTTTTGGCTAGATAGGCGGAGAAATTCATTGCTTCCCCATTTGTTTTTCGATTTCGCCATAGGTTTCTAGGAAGACGGTTTCGGGATCCTTTGAGGCATCGATGACGATGAAGCGGTGGCTAAAGCGCTTGGCTAGGCACAAGAAGCCTTCGCGGACGGCTTTATGGAAGGAAAGCTTCTCAACGTCGAGACGGTTGACTTCCCTGGAAGCGTTGGCGGCGATTCTCTTTAGCCCGAGTTCGGGGTCCAAATCGAAGAAGAAGGTCAAATCGGGCTCTAATCCTTCCGTAGCGAAGAGGTTCATCTTTAAGACCGCGTCGACACCGATTTCCCTGGCGTATCCTTGATAAGCCAAAGAAGAATCCAAGAAGCGGTCGCAAAGGACGATTTTGCCTTCCTTTAGGCTAGGGATGATCTTCTGAACGATATGTTGGCGGCGGGAAGCGGCGTATAGCAAAGCCTCCGTCCGCTTATCCATGTCGATATTCTTTTTGTCGAGGATGATGCGCCTTATCTCTTCGGAGATCGGTGTGCCGCCGGGTTCTCTCGTCAAAACGATTTGATGGCCTTCTTCCTCTAGTTTCTCGACTATTTTTTTGATGGCGGTGCTTTTGCCGGCTCCTTCTCCGCCTTCGAAAGTAATGAACATATTAGATTTTCTTCCTTCCTTCGAACGCTTTGGTGAGCGTTAACGAATCAGCGTAATCAAGGGCCGCTCCCATCGGTAAGCCATATCCGAGCCTGGTGACGAGAACGTCTTTCTTTTCTAATAGCTTCGCGATGAACAAAGCGGTCGTTTCCCCTTCGAGAGTGGGACTGGTGGCCACAATTAGCTCTTTGACGTTATTTTCCTCGATCCGCTTCAGAAGGCGGTCGAAGGAAAGATCGTCTACGCCGATGCCTTTAGAGGCGTTAAGCAAGCCCCCTAATACGTGATAGGTGCCATTGAACGATCCCATTTTCTCGATGGCTAAGGCGTCTTTGACTTCGGCAGTCACGCACATTAACGAATGATCGCGGGAAGGGTCGTCGCATATCTCGCATTCATCACCTTCCATATAAAGCCCGCATTCGGGGCATTTGTGGATTCTTTCCTGACTATGCTTGAAGGCTGCAATGAAAGCGTTCTTCGTTTCCTCGTCCATATTCAAAACGGCATAGGCGAGCCTTTCGGCGGTGCGGGGTCCGATGCCCGGCAATTTGCCAAAGGCGTTAGTTAGTTCGATGACGGTTGAAAGTTCCTTCATTAGAACGGGAAAGCTCCTTTGCGGCCGGTGACCTTTTCGCTTAATTCGTCCTCTTCCTTGCTGATGGTATCGATGGCTTCGTTGATGGCTAAAGCGATTGTTTCTTCGATCATTTCGGTATTATCGACGGTGACGGCATCGGGCTCGATTTTGATGGACTTGACCTTCTTATCGCCCGTCAAGGTGACTTCGATGATGCCGGCTTTCTTGACGACGAATTCCTTTTCTTTAAGCGCGGCGTGCGCTTTTTCGAGTTCGCGTTGCATGCGCTGGGCTTGCATGAGCATTTGCTGCATTTGGTTCATATGTTTCTCCTTATTATTTTGGTAATTTCAAAACAATACTGTTTTTATCGGGCAATTGATTGACTTGCATGAGGCTATAGTAACGATTTTGGATGGCCACTTTCTCGCCGTTATCGATAGAATAGATGAATACCCGTCGGCCTAATAACGTCTCAAGCAATTCCTGAAGGGGCTCTTGGTTGGCTACGATATTGGCTTTCTCGGACAAGGTTTTGTGCTTATAGACGAGAATCAAGGCCTCTTTGGATAAGCAATAAGGCGCGCCGCTAGAAAGAAGGGAAGCCAAGGCGCCGACTTTCTCATCGACTCTAAGGGCCGTTAATTCGTTCCAGCGCTCGATTAGAGCCTTGCGCTCGCTCTTATTGGCCAAAACCATCACATTGATGATTTCCTCTTGGGGGATGCTGAAGCGCTCGCCTTGAGTGGCGATTTGCGGCTTTTTTATTTTGGATGTGTCAATGGAAGGAGGGACGGTTTGGGGCGTGGCTATGGGTGCGCTTTCGGCGGCTTTCTTATCTTCCCATAACCATTCGGGAACTTTCTCGCGGGGTTGATTGGACGAGGAGACGTTTTCCGTTTTCTTAGCGTCGCTAGAAGGTTCTGAGATGGTGGTTACGTTATTAGAGGGAGCCGTAGCAGGCAATGGAGCCGCTGGTTCGCACTTATTTTCAAAGAGGGGCTTCACGGCCTTTTCTTCGACGGGCGTTTCTGTCTTTTTGAGCGTTATGGTTTGGGTATCCGATGGTGTTTTGCTGGCGATTTTTGGATTTTTATTCGTTTCTGATGAGGTATCTGGATCAGAAGATAGTTCTAAAAGAGCTAATTCAAAGAGGGAGCGTATATCCGAAACCATTTTGAAATTGTTTTGCGTCTCAAGCAGTTTTTGGATGGTGCTATTCGTGGTAGAGGAAGAATAAAAGGCCGACAATTCGATGGCTTCGTTTTCCTTAAGCACATCCAATAAATCGGCTCGTTTGGTTTTTATATAAACGAGGAGGTCTTTTAGAATGGCGATCAATTCCGAGACGAAGCGGCGGATGTCAAGGCCCTTAGCGAGGTAGGAATCGCTTTTGGCGATGACTTTGGCGACGTCCCCTTCGCGGAGGCTCTTCAATAAATCGATTTTTTCTTCCTTGCTGGCTAAGCCATAGACGGAAAGAACGTCTTTCTCGTTTAATTTGCTTCCGCTATAGGCGAGGACCTGATCGAGGATCGATAAGGCGTCGCGCATGCCGCCGTCGGCCAAACTGATGATCGATTTGACGCCGTCCTCATTGTATTCGACGCCTTCTTTGGCGAGGATTTCCTTGAGTTTGTCGCCCATCTCCTCCTCGCTTAATTTGGAGAAATCGAAACGTTGACAACGGGATAGGATCGTTGGTAAGACCTTGAATGGTTCGGTGGTGCATAAGATGAAGATGACGTTTTCTGGCGGTTCCTCGATGGTCTTTAGCAAAGCGTTGAAAGCCCCCGTCGACATCATATGGACTTCATCGATGATATAAACTTTGTAACGTCCCTTGATTGGCGAATAGCGAACGCCGTCGATTAACTCACGGACCTGATCGACGCCATTGTTGCTCGCGGCGTCTATTTCGATGACGTCAGGGTGGTTGCCTTCGGCGATGGCCATGCAATTGGGGCAATGGCCGCATTGCTTTCCTAGGCCTTCGTCGCAATCCAAAGCCTTAGCGAATAATCTAGCCATCGACGTTTTCCCCGTTCCCCGTGGCCCCGCGAACAAATAAGCGTGGGCCATTTTCTCGCTCGCCAAAGCGTTTTTAAGCGTTCTGACGATGGGCTTTTGGCCGGCCACTTCTTCGAAGGTCTGAGGGCGATAGGTGAGATAAAGGGCTTTGTATGACATAGATAAATTACTTCCTGAACGATTATACATTTCTTCTTACCTTCTCACTAGAAGCAATGAATCGATGAGCCCTTTCTATCTAGAAAGAAGCCATTATGTTATAATCCGCCCTGCAGGAGCGTTTTATGGAAAGCAGCATGAGGAAAAGGCTCGAGGCCATCGAGAAAAGATTCCTGGAGATCGAAGAGGAATTGGCCCAGCCGGAAATCGAAGAAGATATCGCGAAATTAACGGCTTTAAGCAAAGAAAGGGCGTCTTTGGAAGGGGCGTACCTCTCCTTTGAGAAATATAAAAAAATGGAGAGCGAATATCAGGAGGCCATCGAGGCCTCTAACGTTTCCGACCCGGAAATGGCCGAATTGATGAAAGAAGAGAAAAAGCGCTTAGAAAGCGAAATGGTTGCGATGGAAGTGAATCTAAAGACGGATTTGCTCCCCGTCGATCCTAACGATCATAAAAACATCATCGTGGAAATTCGCGGAGCCGTCGGCGGCGATGAGGCCAATATTTTCGCTGGCGATTTATTGAGGATGTATGCCCGTTATGCCGAGACGCAGGGATGGAAAGTGCAATTCATCGATGGCGAAGAAGGCGCGGCTGGAGGTTATTCCTATGTTTCCTTCATGGTCAAAGGGGAAAACGTCTATTCCAAACTTAAATTCGAAAGCGGCGCTCACCGCGTGCAGCGCGTTCCTAAAACGGAAGCCAGCGGTCGTATTCACACTTCCACAGCGACGGTTCTTGTGATGCCCGAAGCTGAAGAGGTCGATGTTAAGATCAATCCCGCCGACTTGAAAATAGACACCTATCGTTCCCAAGGGGCGGGCGGCCAAAACGTCAACAAAACCGAAAGCGCGGTGCGCGTGACGCATATTCCTACGGGCATCGTGGTTAGCTGCCAAACGGAAAAAGCCCAACTCCAAAATAAGGAAATCTGTATGCGGATGATTCGCGCCAAGGTGCAGGATTATTACCAATCCCAACAAGACGACGCGCGCGCTTCGGAAAGGAAGCTTAAAGTCGGAACGGGCGAAAGAAGTGAGAAGATCCGCACCTACAATTACCCACAAAATCGTGTTACCGATCACCGTATCGGTTATACCGTCAACACCCTTGACCGCGTGATGGAAGGGGAATTAGAAGACTTAATCGAAGCCCTTATCCATTTCGATCAGGAGCAAAAATTATTGGAAGGCGAGAAAAACTGATGCCAACGATTGGGGAAGTCATCAAGGAAGCCCATTCCCGATACAAAGAGAAGGGCGTGACGGCGCAAGACCTTCGCTATTTGGCGATGGTTAATGAGGGATATAAGGAACCGATCGAGGTTTTGTTCGCTAAAGACGCCGAAATGAAGCGGTACGATTTGTTCCTTAAACAAGTTGAGAGGTTAGCAAACGACGAGCCAGTCGAATATATAGTGGGGACCGCCTCTTTTTTGGGCCATCACCTCAAAGTCAACGAAAACGTCCTGATTCCGCGCGGCGAAACGGAGGAATTGGTCGCTTTGATTAGCGAAACGATTGGCGATTACTATAACCCCAAGAATTATTTGGTGGTTGGTGATATCGGGACGGGCAGCGGGTGCATCCCTATCGGAATCCATGACAGTTTCCCCAATTGGCTGCTTTTGGCTTCGGATATATCGCCAAAGGCGTTAGAGGTGGCCAAAGAAAATTTCCTCGAAGCGGGCGCCCATGTGCAAACGTTATTAGGCGACGCCTTGAAACCATATATCGAGAACCATATTAATTTGGATATCATCGTTTCCAACCCTCCATATATCCTTTCTAAGGAAGATGCGCAAAATAGCGTTCGCGATTATGAACCCAGCAGCGCTTTATGGCTGAAGAAGGGTGACAGCGTTTACGAATCGATTTTTAAAGACTATAAAGCGGTTAAAAAGGGCGCTTTGACGATGTTCTTTGAAATCTCCCCCGATTTGCAAGATTGGCTGATTGAGATCATGGCGAAATATCTTACGGATTATACCTATTCTTTTCATTCCGATTTGAATGGCGATGTTCGTTTCTTGATAGTTGATTTAAAATAATCGCGATGATTGCTTCTTGGGATGATTATAAAAAGGCTGCCAAAGCCTTATTAGACGGCGAATTAGTGACCTTTCCTACGGAAACCGTATACGGGGTCGGCTGCGTTTATGACAATGAGGAGGCTTTTCGGAAGTTAGTCGCATTGAAGAAGAGACCGCCGAATAAGCCTTTCGCGATGATGTGCGATTCGCTTGAAAGCGCGCAAAAATATCTCGACTGCTCGGCGGATATATTGGCCTTATTAAAGAAGTTTTTGCCTGGGGAATTCACTTTTCTAATCAAAGGCTCAAATAGCCTTCCTGCCCATGTGACTTTAGGAACCGGAATCGTGGGATTAAGGGTGCCAGATAGCGAGCATGTCAGAAAAATGCTACGAGCGGTAGGGAAGGCGGCTTTGGTGACCAGCGCCAACATATCCGGGCAACCGACCGCCAAGGAATTTGAGGAGCTGGATAAGGTCTTTCTCGATGAGACTTTTCTTATTCGCGGCGAATGCGTTTCCTTGCTTCCTTCCACGATCATCGACTTAAGCAAAGGGGAGCCCATTTTGCTTCGCCAAGGGAAAATGCCCTTTGCCCCAGTGCTTGATTATTGGCATTCTCTTAAGAACTAAAAAACGCAAAATCCTTGCAAATTGCGTATATATTAGCGAGTTGTATTTGAATTGCTGCCATTTATTGTCTCTTTCTCTAAGATAACGAAAGTGGTAACCTTTTCTTTGGAAAGAAAAGAACATTATGAAAACAATTACCAAAGAAGTACTTGTCGACGCGGCCAACCGCTTGCTTTTCACGATGTCAGATGAAGAATATGACACCCTGGAAAAGGAATTCGCGGTTTTGACGGCGCAAATGAAAAAGATCTCCGAAATGGAAGGGTTAGAGGGATACGAACCGATGACTTTTCCTTTTCCTTGCGAAACGTCGTTTCTAAGGGAAGATGTGGCCAAGACGCCGCTCCCCAGGGAAGAAGCGTTGGCTAATGCTGGCAATAAGCAAGACAACCAAATCAAGTTGCCGAAGGTGGTTTTATGAAGAAGGAATATTTGGATTTGCCACTTAAAGAGCTTCACGCCGCTCTCGTGAAGAAGGAAACGACTCCCTTGGCGTTAGTCGAAGAGGCCATCAAGAGAGCCAAGGAAGATAAGAACAACGCCTTCGAATATTTGGATGAGGACGGCGCTACCGCCTTCGCTAAAACTCTAATTGAACCCGAAGTGGACAATCCTTTATGGGGTATCCCGTATTTGGCTAAAGATAATTTCAGCACCAAAGGAATCCCAACGACCGCATCCAGCAACATTTTGAATGGATATGTGCCGATTTTTGACGCTACCGTGATTGAGCGTTTGAAAGAAAAGAAAGCGGTTTTGCTAGGGAAAACGACCTTGGATGAGCTCGCTATGGGCGGCACGGGGACAACAGGGCATCTAGGCGTTACCTACAATCCGTATGATCCTTCTCATCAAACGGGCATTGGCGGTTCTAGCTGTGGCAGCGCCGCGGCGGTGGCCGCTTCGATTGTGCCTTTCGCTCTTGGCAGCGATACGGGCGATTCGGTGCGGAAGCCGGCTTCTTTTGCTGGCCTTGTCGGTTTGAAGCCGACGTGGGGGAGAATCAGCCGCTATGGGTTATTCCCTTTTGCCCCATCATTGGATGCCGTCGGTTATTTCAGCCGCGACGTCTATACTTCGGCGGTTTTGCTAAACGTTTTGGCTGGGCGTGACGAACGGGATAGCACCTCTAGTTCCAAAACCATCCCTGATTATTCGAAAGCCATTGAAGGCTTTCCCAAGGGATTAAAGGTCGCGGTGATTAAAGAAGTCATCGAAAGCGTGTCCGATAAACGCCTTTTGGATGCTTTTTCCTCTTCCATTAAAGCCCTTGAAAAAGAAGGGGTAGTTATTGAGCAAGTATCGATATCTAAAGAGATTCTCGAAAGCCTTTATCCGACGTACATGGTCATTAGTTGCGCCGAGGCGACTAGCAACAATGCCAATCTCGATGGCATTAAGTTCGGGCCGTATCGGGGCGGAAACACCTACCAAGAGGTGATGTTCAACGCCCGCAACGAAGGATTTAGCGAGCTGATTAAGCGCCGTTTCGTGATTGGCAGCTATTGCCTTATGCGCGAGAACCAAGAAGAGCTTTTCTTGCGGGCGCAAAAAGCCCGCGCCAAGATCGTGCGTGCCGTGAATGAAGTGTTAGAGGAATACGATTTCATTTATTTGCCAGCCGCCCCTAGCGTGGCGCCGCTCTTCTCGCAATCCAGCGATCGCTTAAGCGACGAATATCTCATCGCCGATAATCATTTAGTCATTGGCAACTTCGGCGGCTTGCCATCCATTACCTTGCCTATCGCTATGGAAGGTGGCTTGCCGTTAGGCGTCAATTTCACGGCCAAGCCCTTTGAAGAAGAGAAGCTTTTCCTCATTGCTTCCGCATTCGAAAGGATTAGCGGCATGGCGGAAGCTAGCGCGCTTAACAAAAAGGAGGGCAATTTATGAACTTTGAAGCGATTATTGGCTTAGAAATCCATGTGGAGATGAAGACCAATTCCAAGATGTTTTCGAGCGCTCCCGTGGCTTTTTCCAAAGAACCTAATACGAATATCGCCCCTTTGGATATGGCTTTCCCCGGCACAATGCCGGTAGTTAATAAACAAGCGGTCATTAATGCGATCAGAGTCGCGAACGCCTTGCACATGGAGATCGATCGGACGATTCGCTTCGACCGTAAGAATTATTTCTATAGCGATCTCCCTAAGGGATATCAAATCACCCAGCAGTTTCATCCCATCGGCAGAAAGGGCTATTTATATGTTGATACGCCCGCTGGCAAAAAGAAAATCGGCATCGAACGTATCCATATGGAAGAAGATACTTGCAAACAAGAGCATTTCTTGGATTACACCTTGCTAGATTACAATCGGGCCGGCATTCCTTTAGTGGAAATCGTTTCGGAGCCTGATATATCCAATGGCAACGAGGCGCGTCAATATGCCGAAGCTATTCGCAATATCGTCCTTTATAGCGGAACTTCCGATGGCAAGATGGAAGAGGGGTCGCTACGTTGCGACACCAACGTCTCTATTCGCCCATACGGCCAAAAGGAATTTGGCACCAAGGTCGAAGTAAAGAACATCAATTCCTTTAAGAACATCGAATTGGCCATCGATTATGAAATCAAACGCCAATCGCAATCCATTTTGATGGGGATTCCCGTCCGTCAGGAAACGCGTCGTTTCGACGAAGGCAAAGGCGAGACGGTCCTTATGAGGGTTAAGACCGACGCCGTCGATTACAAATATTTCCCTGAGCCAAACATCACGCCGATTGAAATCAGCCAAGAATTCGTTGATAAGGCCATCGATACTTGCCCGGAATTATACGATTCCAAGATGGAAAGATATCTTCAAAAAGGCCTTTCGCGTACCGATGCCGAAATCATTTTATCTAACCCCGATATGGCTATGTATTTCGAAAAAGGGATGGAAAGAGTCAAGAATTGCAAGGATTTTGCGAATTTCATGATTGTTGAGCTTAATTCATACCTTAATAAGAACAGCCTTAAGATAAGCAATCTTAAAATGTCTCCTGAGACATTGGCGGAAATCGTCTTGATGCAAGAAGGAGCTGGATTATCTCATAAGCAATGCGCCCAGATTTTGGATAAGGTTTTGAAAGATGATGTGACGCCCGAAGAAGCCAAGAAGGAACTCCATATCGAAGCTCAAAACGCTGATGAGGGAGCCATCAAAGCCTTTGTGGACGAGGCTCTTAAAAACAATCCTCAATCGATTGCCGATTTTAAGGCTGGCAAAGACCGGGCTTTGGGTTTCTTGGTGGGCCAAGTTATGAAGGCGTCTCATGGCAAGGTCAACCCTGCGGTCGTATCCAAGATGCTATTGGAGGAAATGAAAAAAGATGATTGATGAAGAAGTCAAAAAATTATCTGAATGGTTGGAAGAATGCGCTCAATCGGAGTTGCCTTCCTTTAAAGAGCTTCCCAGCGTTCCTCTTTATATGGAACAAGTCGTTTCCTACGTCAATAGCACCTTGTCGGCTTTGCTTAATGACAAAGACGCTTTGTCGCTTACTTCCTTCATGGTCAATAATTACGTCAAAGCCAAGATAATCAAAGAACCAGATCGTAAAAAATATAACGAAGAGCATCTTGGTTATTTATTGGCCATCTCGTTCTTAAAGAGGACATTGACGATGTCGGAATTAAGCCTCTTAATCCAAATGGATACGGACGCTTCATCCGATAAAAGCGCTCTTTATCGCTTCTTCAGCAGCATGCTATCGAACATCATGCATGATGTATCTAATAAGACTAAATATCATCTTGATGATTTTTATCGCATCTATGAGGGATTAAAAATAAAAGATCCCGATCGCGCTGCTAAATTGATGTCGGATTCGATGGCCTTGATGGCGCTTCGTCTTTCGGTCAAAGCCAGCGTTTATAGTTTGACGGCCAGCCGCATCCTTGAAAGCGTCAGCTCTTTGGAAGCAGGCGTTCCTTTGCCGGATAGTCAGGAACCATCCTCCAAGAAAGAGCGCAAGAGAGCGGAGAAAAACGCTGCCTCAGAAGCCGAAAGGGTGGCTGCTTACGTGGAAAAAGGAAAAAAGAAGAAGCGTGAAGAGGAATTACGAAAGACGGCTGTTAATCTTGCTTCAAAAGAAAATGTAAAGAAACAATCGAGGAGACAAAAGCAAAAGAGGAAGAAAAAATGAAAAACATTCTAGTTACGGGCGGATTGGGATTCATCGGCAGCGAAGCCGTCATCGCCCTCATTAATGCCGGTTATGAGCCGATAGTCGCCGATAATCTATCTAATTCTAAAAGGGCCGTTTTAGGCCGTTTAGCTGAGATAACTGGTAAAAATGTAAAGTTTTATGAAGTGGATGTGACGCGAAGAAAAGACACTTTGCGCATCTTCGAAGAGAATCAAATCGACGCCGTTATCCATTTCGCCGGTTTCAAAGCGGTCGGCGAATCGGTTTATAAGCCTATCGAATATTATGAGAACAATTTAGGCAGCGCCTTGAATATTCTTGATGTTATGAAGGAAAAAGGCGTCAAGAACATCATTTTCTCTAGTAGTGCGACGGTATACGGCATTCCCAAAAGGGTTCCTTTGTATGAGAGCGATCCAGTCGGTGCCGCCACGAATCCCTATGGCGAAACAAAAGTAATGATCGAACGAATTTTGGAAGATGTGGCCAAAGCCGATTCTTCTATGAATGTCTGTATTCTTCGCTATTTTAACCCAATCGGAGGCCATCCATCGGGGTTATTAGGCGAAGATCCTAATGGCATCCCCAATAACCTAATGCCTTACATTTGCCAGGTTGCCGTCGGCAAATTGCCTTATTTGAAGGTATATGGTGACGATTACGATACGCCCGATGGCACGGGGATCCGCGATTTCATCCACGTTGTCGATTTGGCGGAAGGGCATGTGGCTGCTATTAAGAAATTAGAGGAAAAGCCGGGTTTGGTTTTCTATAATCTCGGAACGGGTAAAGGTACGTCGGTATTGGAGTTGGTTACTGCTTTTGAAAAAGCCAACGGCATCAACATTCCTTATCAAATCGTAGCCAGGCGTCCTGGGGATGTGCCTACCAATTACGCCAATTGCGACAAAGCTTATCGGGAACTTGGTTGGAAAGCCAGGTTCGACATCGTCGATGCTTGTCGCGACGCTTATCGCTTTCAAAAAGAAAACCCTAATGGCATCGAATAGGCCATAATGCCTCATTCAAGCCTCGTTAGTCGGCCGCTAGCGAGGCTTTTTTATTTCTTATAGAGGGGTTTTATCTTCCTTCCGGGGCCCGCAACAACGGTTCTGGTGGCCTTCGTTTGCGGCGTGGAGGTGATTTCGAAGGGGATTTTGCCATCGCGTACGCATTGCTTTAAAAAGATGTTTATAGCGGCGCTTAAGGATAATCCTAGCATTTCGAAGAGGGCAAATGCCTCTTTTTTTGTCTCCTTGTCGAGACGGATAGTAATTAATTCTTTTTCGTTCTTTTCCATGATATACATATACTATACGACAACTACAAAAATAATTGCAAACTTATATTTTTAATATTGACATTGTATATCATCAAAAAATTAATATATCATCATTATTTTTATGACATTTATAGTGATGTGTTTATTCAAAAAGAGATGGGTTTTATATAGAATGCAAATAAGGAGATAAAAAAAAAAGAAAAAGTATTCGATGTAACAATTTCAAGCGGTGAGGTTTTGCATG
>CAVKTU010000023.1:0-3873 GCA_963659395.1 Holdemanella sp.
GATTTGGCTAAGAGAATCGGCACCTACGATATCTCCATCCGGCCGTTTGAGGATTGTTGCACGATCTTCAAACCCAAGAAGCCCAAGACGAAACCGAAAATCTCCGAATGCGAATATTTCGAGAAGAAGTTCGACTATCCCTCTTTAATCGAGGAAGCCGTCAAAGATAGCAAAGCCATCTTCATCAAGGACGAAGAGGAAATCTTCTCATAGCATCAACAACGAAAAACCGCGCCTATTTGACGCGGTAAGAAGCAATCGAATGGCGATTTGCGAAGATTTTTCGCTTTTAGATGGCTTTTTTGGCCGTTTCGACGAGGGCGCCGAAGGCGGTCGGGTCGTTGATGGCCATTTCGCTAAGCATTTTGCGGTTGAGGCCATGGCCGTTCTTATCGAGGATGCCGGCTTTGGTTAAGCCATTCATGAATTTGCTATAGCTTAAGCCGTAGGGGCGGACGGCGGCGTTGATGCGCTTGATCCATAATTTGCGATAATCGTTTTTGATGTCGCGGCGGGATTGGTAGGCGTAATTATAGCCATGGAGGACTTGTTCCTTGGCCGTCTTGAAGAGAAGATGCTTGGAACCGAAATAGCCCTTGGCTAATTTGAGGATCTTTTTGCGGCGGGCATGCGTCGCAACACTGTTTTTTACTCTCATTTCTTGCTCTCCTTATTTCTTGCTGACCGCCATGCTCTCGACTCTCTTTTGGTCGATGGGGTTCAAATAATAATCCCCGGCTAGGTGTTTGCGTTGCTTGCGCGATTTGCGCGGAGCCAAATGGCCCATGCCAGAGTGGTGGACCTTCACTTTTCCGCTCGCGGTGAAGCGAACGCGTTTGCTGAGCGTCTTGCTCGATTTCATTTTCGGCATCGTTCTTCCTCCTATTTCTTTTTCGGCGCCAAGATCGAATTGTACCATTTGCCTTCCCAGTACGGCGCCTTATCGACGGTCGCGATGTCTTCGAGGATGGCCACGAATCGCTTCATCACTTCCTCGCCGACTTCCTTATGGGAGAGTTGGCGTCCGCGGAAGACGACGCAAACCTGAACCTTATTCCCTTCTTCTAGGAATTCGCGTCCTTTGCGGGCTTTCGTTTCCAAGTCGTGTTGCCCGATTTGCGGGGTGAGTTGGATTTGCTTTAGCTCGGTGACGTGCTGGTTCTTACGCGAGATCTTTTGCTGCTTTTGCTGCTCGTAGCGGAGTTTCCCGTAATTGAGGATTTTGCAGACGGGCGGTTGGGCGTTCGGAGCGACGCAATAGAGGTCTAGGTCATAGCTGGCGGCCAATTGATTGGCGGCGCCGCTGGACATCCTGCCTAATTGCTCGCCGTTAGGTCCGATGACGAGGACTTCCGGGTAGCGGACGTGCTCATTGATGGGGTCGAAGCGCTTTTCGGGGCGGCGACGATCGCGCGGGTTAGTGTAAGCGATGGTTTTTTCCTCCTTGAAGACAAAATAGCGTGGCACCTCGCCACGCCTACCTCGTAATCTTCTTACTCGTGTAGCATCAGCCGACCCTCAAGGAGAGTCCGGCGAGTTCATGGCGAACTGCTTTCTACTCTATCGACAAGGGAATTATCCACTTCTTGGCCGTCATTGCAAGGGCGAGTTTGCTTTTTTCTCGCGTTTTCGCTATAAATAATAAGGAAAGCCACAATATTTCGCTTAATTTACGCGAAAGGAGCGCTATGTCCCTACGTTATGCCGTTTACGATACGCCTGCTGGCGATGTCACCATCATCGCCAAGGAAAGGGCTTTAAGCCGTTTCGTTTTTGGTGTCGAAGACCCTAGCGACGCCATCAATGAGGAAAACACTTGTTTATATGACGCCATCATGGAGATAAACCAATATTTCTTCGGACAAAGGCATTCTTTCGATTTGAAGCTCGACCCCGAAGGGACGCCTTTCGAGAAACGCGTTTACGAATACGTCTCGCTTATCCCCTATGGCGATACTAGGACTTATGAGGAAGTGGCGATCGGCATCGGCGAGCCGAAAGCGGTCCGCGCCGTGGGGATGGCCCTTAACCGCAATCCCTTGCCCGTCTTCATCCCATGTCACCGCGTAATCGGCAAAAACGGTGATTTGGTCGGCTATGTCGGCGGCATCGAACTTAAAAGAAAGATGCTTAAGCTTGAAAAAGACAACCTCGACCGCCATTTCGTCATCAAGGGTTGATAATAACTAAAAGGAAAAGACCCCTCGATTATCTCGCGGAGCCCTTTTTTATCGCTCAATCAATAACGCTTCTTCTGATCGATCGATTCGTGAAGGATCTTCTGGAAGGAAGGGAAAGGCACGGTGATTTGCTTCTCACTTCCATAAAGGCGGTAGGTGACCTCGTTATTGGCCATTTCCTTCTCGCCGACGACCAAGGTGAAGGGGATTTTCTTGATTTGGCTGTTTCGGAGCCGATAGCCGAGCTTCTCTTGCCCGTCATCGACCTCGCTACGGATGCCTTCGTTAAAGAGGATGTCGTTAAGCTTATGGGCGTATTCGCCATGGGCGGCGACGTTGACGGGGAGGATATTGACTTGGATAGGGGCCAACCAAGTCGGGAAGGCGCCGCCATAATTCTCGGTGATGATGCCGATGAAGCGCTCGACGGAGCCGAAGACGACGCGGTGAAGCATGACGGGCTCTTTCTTTTGGCCATCCTGATCGATATAGGTGCAGCCGAAGCGGTGTGGGAGGTTAACGTCGAGCTGGATGGTGCCGCATTGCCAAGTCCTGCCCATCGAATCCTTGAGCTTGAAATCGAGCTTTGGGCCGTAGAACGCCCCATCACCAGGGTTGATTTGATAGGTGTGGCCGCTATCTTGGCAAGCCTTCGCAAGCGCTTGCTCGCTTACTTCCCAGAAGCTCTTCTCGCCGATATAGTCATCGGGCCTCGTGCTCAAGACGATGTGATAGCTTAGGCCAAAGACGGCATAGACCTCATCGAAGAGAGCCATGATGCGCTTGACCTCGTCTTCGATTTGATCGGTTCTTAACAAGATATGGGCATCGTCTTGGGTGAAGGCCCGCACGCGGAAGAGGCCGTTGAGGGCGCCGCTGGCCTCGTGGCGATGGACGTGGCCTAGTTCGGCGTAACGGAGCGGCAATTCCTTATAGCTATGGATGTCGTTCTTATAGACCAAGATGGCGCCGGGGCAATTCATCGGCTTGATGGCGAAATCCTTCTCGTCGATCTTCGTCGTGTACATGTTCTCCTTATAATGGTCCCAGTGCCCGCTTTGCTCCCAAAGCTCGCGGGAGAGCATCGTCGGCGTCTCGATCTCGAGATAGCCATAACGGCGGTGGACCTCATGCCAATAATCCAATAGGCTGTTCTTTAGGACCATGCCGTTTGGCAAGAAGAAAGGGAAGCCGGGGCCATAATCGCTAATGAAGAAGAGGCCGAGATCGCGCCCTAATTTGCGGTGATCGTTGGCTTTTCTTTTCTCAAGCACCTCCAAATGCTCCTTCAAAGCCTCCTCGCTCCACCAAGAGGTGCCGTAGATTCTCGTCAATTGCTTGTTGTCGCTATTGCCACGCCAATAGGCGCCCGCCACGCTAAGGAGCTTGAAATGCTTGATGTAGCCGGTGCTAGGCACATGAGGGCCGCGGCAGAAATCGACGTAATCGCCTTGCCGATAAATGGAAAGGGATTCGGCTTGATGCTCGTTGATCAATTCTTCTTTGTATTCGTTCCCGGCGAAGATTTTTCGCGCCTCTTCGGGGGAAACCTCCTCTTTGACGAAGGGGGAATTGGCTTTGGCGCACTTTTTCATCTCCTCTTCGATTTTCGGGAAATCGTTCTCGGTGATGCTATGACCTTCGCCCAAATCGAAATCGTAATAGAAGCCTTCCTCAATGGAGGGCCCAAAAC
>CAVKTU010000023.1:3883-8889 GCA_963659395.1 Holdemanella sp.
CCCGGGATATAGATGGGTGAGGGCCTCGGCCATCAGGTGCGAGGTGCTGTGGTTGAGGATCTCGAAAGCCTCGTCGTCGTTAATCGTGATGAAAGAGATCTCGTCTCCTTCCTTTAATGAGCTCCTCAAATCGCTAGAGGCCCCATTGATCTTGACGGCGATGACCTCCTTCTTCCGTTCGGGCAAGATGGCCTTTAAAGCGAGGAAACCGCTCGCCCCTTCCTCCAATTCGACTTTCTTTCCTTCGTAAACGATCTTCATATTCTCTCCTCGGGCATAAAAATAAAACGCCCTCATCATCTAAGGACGCTTCCGCGCGGTACCACCTTGTTTCGTCAAATAAAGACGCTCTTTCCCTTCTTAACGCGAACGGGCGACGCCAAACTTATTTCGCTTGGGGCTCGGGAGTGGTACCTCGAAGGCTATAGCCATCGGGGCGTGTCTCCGTCAACGCACCTCTATTATGAAAAGGCTTATAGCCATGTCAAGAGGAAAAAGGTCAGTCGATGTCATGGACGGCGTTGACGTTCACGATGCGCATGAAATTGGTTTTGCCCGCTCCCGTCGGAGTGCCACCGGCGATGATGATGGGGGAGCCTTCTTCGATTCCCAAATCACGGGCCACCTTAAGGGCCAACGCTTCCATTTCCTCGATGAAATCGGGCATCGAGGTATGGATAAGATGGGAATAGACGCCCCAATACCAAGCGCTTTCCAAGCAAGCCTTGCGGCTATTGGTGATGGAGATGATGGGGCAAGAGGGACGGGCCTTGGACATCCGTTTGGAACTATTGCCCGTCTGGCTGAAGTTGACGATGAGCTTAGCGCCGATCAATAAGGCGGTATTGGCGATACTATTGGCGATGGCGTCGTTGACGGTGTGCTCCGAGGAATCGAAGGCTTCCTTGGCTAAGTTCTCATAAGGAAGCTCGCTTTCCATGGCTTTGGAGATGTTCTTTTGCATCCGCACCGATTCGCTGGGGTATTTGCCCGAAGCGCTTTCGCCGCTAAGCATCACGCAGTCGGAGGATTCGTCGATGGCGGTGGCGACATCCGATACCTCGGCTCGCGTGGGGCGGGGATGGGTGGTCATGCTATCGAGCATCTGAGTGGCGGTGATGACGGGTTTGCCGTATTTTCGGCAGAGCTTGATGATGCGGCGCTGCACTAGCGGAACGATTTCGGGAGGTATCTCGTCGCCCAAATCGCCGCGGGCGACCATGACGCCTTCGCTCACTTTGACGATTTCCTCGATTTTCCTGACCCCTTCGGGGTTTTCTATTTTGGCGAAGACGGGGATATCGGGCTTGCCGTATTTGGCGATGACTTTCTTGAGATCGAGAACGTCTTCGGGACGCCTGACGAAGGAAGCGAAGATGGCATCGACGTCATGCTCGACGCCAAAACGCAAATCGGCTTCGTCTTGCTCGCTAATGAAGGGCATCGAAAGGTCGCTATTGGGGACGTTCATGCCCTTTTGGTCCTTTAACGGGTGGTCGTTTTCGGCTTCGACTAATAATTCGCGCTTGAGCGGATCCTTTTCCTTGACGCGGAGGATGAGGTTGCCGTCGTCGACGAGGATCGGGTCGCCTTCCTTGACGTCGTCATAGAGGCCTTGATAGCTGCAACTGAAGCGCTCGGCGTTGCCAAGAAGCGGCTCCATGCAAATATGCATGCGTTGCCCTTTATGCGCCTCGACTAATCCGTTTTCCATATAGCCAGTGCGGATTTCGGGCCCTTTGGTGTCCAGGCAAACGGGGATATAGATGCCCCGTTTCTCGAAGGCGCGCACGATTTCGATTTTCTGCAGCTGTTCCTCATGGCTGCCATGGGAGAAATTGATGCGCATGACATCCATGCCTTCGTCGTATAATTTTTCGATCATTTCAGCGCTATCGCTGGCCGGACCGATGGTGCAGACGATCTTCGTCTTCTTTTCGATATGCAATTTCATAAAAGATCCTATTTGAGAATGTCGATGTAGCGGAGCAATGAAATATGTTTGTCACGTGGCAATTTCAAAGCCTCGTAGATGTCATAGCTAACGACTTCGTTATTGACGATGCCGACGCATATGCCGCCTTTCCCCTCCATTAGGCAATCGACGGCATAAGCGCCCATTCGGGCCGCCAAAACGCGGTCGAAGGCGCTAGGGGAGCCGCCTCTTTGGACATGGCCAAGGGAAGTCGCCCGCGAATCGAAGCCGGTGTTCTCCTGAATGCGCTTTGCGAAAGCGTGGATATCGGGATAAAGCTTCTCGCTCACGATAAGGATGGCCCGTTTGTCTTCGCTTTCCTCGCGCATCTTCCTAAGGGTGGAGAAAACCTCTTCATCGGGGATCGGATGATCGGGGGTGATGACCATCTCGGCCCCTTCGGCGATGGCGCTAAAGAGGGCGAGATCGCCGCAGTGGTTCCCCATCACCTCGACGATGGAGCAACGGGAATGGCTCTCGGTGGTGTCGCGGATCTTATCGACGCATTCGATTATGGTGTTTAAGCAAGTGTCGAAGCCGATGGTGTAATCGGTGGAGGCGATATCATTGTCGATGGTGCCCGGGAGGCCGACGCAATTGATGCCCATTTCGGTCAATTTCTTAGCGCCCATATAAGAGCCGTCGCCACCGATCACGACTAGCGCCTCGATGCCTCTTTCCCTTAGATTATCCACGGCGATTTGCCGGATGCTTTCCTCTTTGAATTCGGGTAAGCGGGCCGTTCTTAAAATCGTGCCGCCGCGGCTGACGATGTCGCTTACGGAGCTGCGGTTCATCTTCTTGATCTCGCCAGCCACTAGGCCTTTATATCCATCATAGACGCCATAGACCTCGAGCCCATGGCATAACCCCGCGCGAACGACGGCGCGGATAGCGCAGTTCATGCCTGGCGAATCGCCGCCCGACGTGAGTATTCCAATACGCTTGATCATAGTTCTACCTCGTTTTTGCCGTAGGTATTATAAACCACTCACACTATTTAAAAATAGTGATATCGAATTTTGTTTGGGAACAATGGAAAAGGGAAAGCGCTCGCTATTGCCTTTCGCTTCCTAAAGTGGCAAAAATCCCTATCAATTGTCCTCCCATAGCCCATTTAGTGATAAGATACCCTCATGGTTTGGAACGTTAGCGAAGAGACGATGAGCCGATTAGTGAGTCCTAGCGACGTCTTTTTCGTCGCTCCTAAGAGTTTGTTTTCCAACGTCGACGTCGATATTTTATTCGACTTTTATGCCCCGATCATCTCCTCTTCTAGCGTTCTCTTATATCTTTTGCTATGGCGCCAAAAGGGGAAGGGGAGAGTCTTCTACCGCGATTTCTTCTCTCGTTACCAATTAGGGCAACAGGATATCGTCAACCGCTTGCCTTCATTAGAGGCCATCGGCTTAGTCAAGAGCTTCTATCATAATGAGGGGGAGCGCGGTTGCTACCGTTATGAGCTATACGCCCCACGGACCCCGAGCGAATTCTTCTCCAATGAGCTCCTTAATGGCTTATTGGTCCGTTTCGTCGACGAAAAAGAAAGAAACGCTTTGAAAAAGAAATACGTCTCCGTGCCGAAGTTAGAGGAGGGATTCGAGGAAATCTCCGTCGATTTCTCTTCTTTTTTCCAAATGGATTCCTCTTCTTTGCCGCCTCTTGATTCAAGCAAAGAAAGCCTTATCTCCCGCGAAAGCGCGCCTTTAAAGCTTTATTTCGACAAAAACACCCTCTTTAAAGCCCTCACGAAGGAATTGCCTGACGTCTTGCCTAGCGATTTCTCAAGCGAGGAGATCGTCCGCGTCGCGAGGATTTCCACCCTCAACAACCTCGATGAGGAGGCGATGGCCTCCCTTATCGCCTTCGCCTATCATCCCGAAAGGAAAAGAGGCGAGAAAATCGATATGCCATTCCTCAAGGAAAGGGCCCTTGAAGCGGGCGTGAAAGGCTGCTATTGGAAGAAGGGGCCCGAGAAGGCGGGGGATAGCCAGGCTTTTGGAAGCAGTAGCTACGCCAAAATGATGCGGCGGGCCGATGAGACCTCGCCCATCTCTTTCCTAAGCAAACTACAAAAGGGCCATAAGCCGCCGCAAAGCGACCTTCGCCTTTTAGACCGCCTCGTCAATGACATCGGCCTCTCGCAAGGGGCGACGAACGCGCTCATATTCTATGTGCTCATCGCTAACGACAACCAATTGAATCCCAATTACGTCGAGAAAATCGCCAGTACCTTGGTAAGAAAGGGCATCGACAACGCCCTAGACGCCTGGAATTACCTCAATGAGCAGAAGATGAGCAAAGGCAAAAAGAAGCCTGTCGCTTCCTCTTCCTCTTTCCTTTCGCAAGAAACGCCTCAAGCGAAGGGCGAAACGAAGGAAGAAGACGATTATGAGGCGGTGCTTAATTCCTTATAATATAAAGGACGAATATGAGCGAATTTCAAAAAATCACCGCAATAACCCCCTCTTCTGTCTCGCGCGTCAATGTTTTGCTTGAGGAAATCAAAGGCGATACCTCGCTAATGAACGAACTGGTCGCCTTAGGCATCAAAGACGAGGAGATCCCTTACTACGTCACCCTTTTAGCCAATTACATCGATTCCAAGAAGGCTTGTGAGGCTTGCCAGGGATTATCGAATTGCCAAGCGGACGTGCCTCATATGTGCCGCCACCTTCTTATCTCCTCTAGTGGCCGCCTAACTTCCGAACTAGCCCCTTGTCCCTTATATTTAAAGGAAATAAACAAGGAAACCCATTTCCTTTACCGCGATTTCCCCGCCGATTGGTCTTCCCTTTCCTTCAAGGTCTTAGCCAAGAAGGAGCGGTATAAGGAAGCCAAGACGGCTTTGGTGGGCGCCATTAAGAAAGGAAGTTTACGCCCTTGGTGCTATTTCGTCGGGGAAAACGGCTCGGGGAAATCCTATTTGCTGGCCTCCTTGGCCAACGATTTGGCCGCCCAAAACAAAAACGTCGCCTTCATCGACACCAACAAACGCTTCGACGAATTGAAGGAATATTCAATCAAGAAC
>CAVKTU010000023.1:8899-13109 GCA_963659395.1 Holdemanella sp.
ACAAAGCGCTCTATGAGAAGACGATGTCCGCTTTGGCGGGGGCCGAATACCTTTTCCTCGATGGCTTCGGCGACGAATTCAAAAGCGATTACGTCCGCGATCAGATTCTCTTGCCGCTTCTAAGCGCCCGCTCGAAGGGGCGCTTATGCACTTTCTTCTCGAGTGTTTACCATCTTTCCGAAATCGAGCGGCTTTATGCCAAAAGGGCGGGCGATTATATCGTCTCTAGGCGCCTTTCATCTTTGATTTCCTCTAATGCCGGGAAGGAAGTCGTTATCGCCATCGGCTTAGAAAGATTCTTTTAATCTTTTATCTTGATAAACGCGCATTCATCGATGATCTTTTTTACCCTTTCGAAGGGACGATCATCGGTTTCGATGATAAGGGACGCCCGCTTTTGGGCTTCTTTATAAGGAAAGGAATCGTTTAACGATAACGCAGCCTCTTCGTCAACCCCTCTTTTTCGCAAGCGTTTGATCCTTATCTCCCGAGGGGCGGTGACGTAGATGATGGCGTCGCATAGCTTCTCAAAAGGGGTGCCGAATAACAAAGGAACGTCTAAAACGAGATAGCCGTTTCGATGCCTATCTATTTCTTTTTGGAATTCCTTATAGACCAAAGGATGAACGATGCCCTCTAATTCTTTCCTTTTCGTTTCGTCCTTGGAGACGATAGTTAGGAGCGCCTGGCGGTCGATATCGCCGTTTTTGATGAGGTTTTGGCCGAAATGTTGGGCTAAGGTTTTTTGAACGCTCTTTTTGGCATAGAGGCCATGGACGCATTCGTCGGCGTCTAGGAGGGCATAGCCAAGCGAGGCGATATAACCCGAAACCTTCGATTTGCCAGAGGCGATGGGGCCGCTGACGCCGAGGACGTAGGGTTTATTGGGAAGCCGTTGGCAATGGGGGCAATAGGTCGTCCCCCGGCCGCCGACTTTGATTTTCTTTAAGAGGGCGCCGCAGATCGGGCAGGGCATTCCTTCCCGCCCATAGGCCCATAATAGCAATTGCATCCGGCCGTCGATCCCATCGGTGGGGTGATAGCTACGGACGGTGCTGCCGCCTTCCTCAATGGCCTTATCAAGTATCTCTATGGCGTTATCGAGAATCGTCTTGGCCTCATCCAAAGTGATTTCAGAGGCTTTTCGCAGGGGATTTATCTTCGAACGGATCAAAACCTCGTCGGCGTAGATGTTGCCGATGCCGGCTATAAGGGTTTGGTCGAGCAAGGCTTCTTTGATGGGACCATTTCTCTTGCCTAAACCCTTCAATAATTCGTCGGCGTTCATATAGAAAGGCTCTTCCCCGAGCTTGGACAAAGGCTCGGTGGAATACAGCTCCTCATCCTTCTTTAGATACATGACGCCGAATTTCCGCGTGTCGTTATAAATAAGGCTCTCGCCATCATCGAGATAAAAGACCATCAAATCGTGCTTTTTGAGCGCTTTCTCGCTTCCTTCGACGCGGTAACGGCCTTCCATCCTTAGATGGGAGACGAGGGTGAGGCCGCTTGATAAGCGGAAAAGCAGATATTTGCCTTTCCTTTCGATCGTTTCGAACGTCTTCCCTTTGATGTTCGTGAGGAAATACCCCTCATCCCCTTGGATAAGGCGGGGGTAAAGGATTTTGATCTGAACGACGCTTCGCCCTGCTAAGAGAGGCAAGAGGGTTCTTTTGACCGTTTCGACTTCTGGTAATTCCGGCATATTATTCCTTCGCGTCGTACCACGACTTCCCTTTCGTTATCTCAATCGACAATTTGACGGGCAAAGAGACGGCGGAGACCATGATTTTCTCGATGGCGGGTATCAAGACGCTTTCTTCTTCCTTCTTCATTTTGAAAATAAGCTCGTCATGGATCTGCAAAACCATTTTGCTTTGATAGTGCCCTCTCTCCAAATAGGCGTCGATATCGACCATCGCCTTTTTGATGAGGTCGGCGGCGCTGCCTTGGATCGGGGCGTTGAGGGCGGCCCTTTTGGCCGCTTCGCGCTTGACGAAATTCGGGTCGTTGATATCCCTTAGATAACGCCTCCGGCCGAGCATCGTCGTCACGTATCCTTGGTTTTGAACGTCGGAAATGAGTTTTTGTAGATAAGAGGACACCTCAGGGTAAGCGGCATAGAAATTCTTGATGATGTCGCTGGCCTCTTGGATGCTCCCGCCGATTTGCTCGGCGAGGCCATAGACGCTCGAGCCGTAGATGATGGCGAAATTGACCGCTTTGGCGTGGCGCCTCATTAAAGGGGTCACGTTATCGGTATGGAAGATCAATTTGGCCGTCTCCGTATGGACGTCGCGGTCGCCCTCGAAGACGTCGATATAGGCTTTGCATCCCGATAGGGCGGCTAGGATCCGTAATTCGATCTGATGGTAATCCATCGAAACCATCTCCACGTCCGTTTCGTCGTAATAGAAGGCTTCGCGCACTTTGCGCCCCTCTTCGTCGCGGGCGCTGATGTTTTGGAGGTTAGGGGAGGAACTCGATAAACGCCCGGTGGCGGTCTGGGCTTGGTTGAAATAGGAATGGATCTTCCCATCGCTTTGGATATGGGGGATCAATCCATCGACATATGTGCTAAGCAATTTGGCGTATTTGCGGTATTCCAGGATATAAGGGACGATGGGGTGGGCGTTAGCTAGCTCGCTAAGGACCTCCACCCCCGTGCCGCCGCGGTGGTGGTTAGGCAAATGGAGCTCTTTGAAGAGCAAATCGGCGATTTGCTTCGGCGAATTGATGTTTAGGGCGTGCCCCGCCTCCTTATAGACGGCCTTTTCGGCGTCTTTCTTCTTCGCGATGAAATCCTCGGCGATCATCAGGAGCTTTTCTTTATGGAGGGGAAAGCCTTCGATCTCCATTTTCGCTAGCACGGACAATAAAGGCATCTCGATTTCTTGATAAAGGCGATAGGCGTCCACGCTTTTGAGGGATTTTAGCGCCTCAGGCAATAGCTCTAAGGCGTAATAGGCCATCTTGGCCGTTTTGACGGGGTTCTCGCTGGAGAACAAAGACGGCTCCTCTTCGCCTAATTCGACGCCAAAGGAGCGGTAGACGAAGGAAGGATCGTTAGTGGCGAGCCCATCGAGCAAATAGGAGACAAGCAATAAGTCGTCCTCGATTCCCTCGACATGGATATCGTAACGATTTAGCGAATAAATAAGGGCTTTGCCGTCATACGTGGCTTTCTTTATTTCGGGGTTTTCCAAAATGGCCCGCAAATCCCCGTCGTTTTTCAAATCGTCGAGGGTTTCGTAATAGATTTTGTCATTCATGTAGACGGCGATGCCGTGCGCTTCCGCTTCGTGATATTCCGCGAAATCGATATCCAAAGCCACGCCGATCTTCTTAGATGAGGCAAGCCCCTCGAAAGAAGAAATGACCAAAGGGGCGATTTCCTTTTCGCCTTTCTCCTGCTTAGCAAGCCGCGCGGGGATCCGCGCCAAAAGCGTCTTGAGCTCGAGGCGCTTGGCGAATTGGCTGAGGGAAGAGATATCGTAGCCGTCATAAACGAGGTCATCGAGGGAGAAGGGCAAGGATAGGTCGGTATCGATCGTCGCAAGGTGATAGCAAGCGCGCCCTAGTTCCTGGTTTTCGAGGATGTTTTGCCACACTTTGCCTTTTTGCGTTGCCGCCGCTAGGATGATCTGCTCTAAGGAGCCATATTCCTGAATCAATTTGACGGCCGTCTTCTCGCCGATTCCCGGTATCCCTTTGAGGTTATCGCTAGCATCGCCGCGGAGCCCCTTATAATCGATGATCTGCCGGGGTTCGAAGCCGTATTTTTCCTTCATGTTCCCCTCGTTCACCAAATCGATGTTGCTTAATCCCGTCTTTAGCAGGTTCACCGAGATTTCCTTGTCGATTAATTGCAGATAGTCTTTGTCACTCGTGAAGATATCGACCGCGATCCCTTCCTTCGCGGCCTTTTTGGCGATCGAGCCGCATAAATCGTCGGCTTCAAAGCCGTGTTCCTCGAAGCAAACGATCCCTAAAACGGAGCATAATTCCCGTGACAAGGGGAATTGCTTCTTAAGATCCTCGGGGCAAGGCTTCCGATTGGCCTTGTAGCCAGCGTATTCTTGCTTACGGAAGGTGTTCCCGTCGGCGTCGAAGCCGACGAAGATGCCATCTCCTTTCTCTAATTTGGCCAAGAGTTTGACGAGCATGTTCGCAAAGGCGAAGAGGGCGCCCGTGGGCGTGCCGTCTTTGC
>CAVKTU010000024.1:0-12929 GCA_963659395.1 Holdemanella sp.
CCGGCAGCGACGGCAAAAACGATCGAGAAGATCGCTAGCACGATGGAGGAACGTTTTTCTTTGTTCATAATTCTTTACCTCTTCGGGCATAATTCTAGCAAAGAAGAAACAGAATAAAAGAGAAAAATGGGGTTTTTGCGTAGATTTTTAGAAATTACGGTTTTTTAGGCGCCAAAAATGGCAAAAATCGTTACTAATTAGAGCAATTCTCACTCCCAAGCTAACCTTTATCCTTAATATATAAGAGAGCAATTTTTAGAAAATCGGCGTAAATGCCGCACGGATATTTTTCCAATTAATGCGAACGTTTGATCGCGTGAGCGACGAATTCGCGGAATAACGGGTTAGGATTCGATGGGCGGGAGGTGAATTCCGGGTGGAATTGGCATGCCACGAAGAAATCGTTTTGCGGAAGTTCGATGATTTCGCAAAGGTTTTGATCGGGATTGATGCCGCTAAAGACCATCCCAGCCGCTTCAAACGCCGCCTTGTAAGCGTTATTGAATTCGTATCTATGACGGTGTCTTTCCTTGATTAACGGGGATTTGTACGCTTCGAAAGCCATCGTTTTCTTTTGCACGGCGCATGGATATAAACCCAAGCGAAGCGTTCCGCCCATCTTGATACCGCTATATTGATCGCGCAAAAGGTCGATGACAGGATTCTTCGTCGAAGGATCAAATTCACTGGTATTGGCATCGGGCATATTCAAAACGTTGCGAGCGAATTCGATGGCCGCTAACTGTAGTCCAAGGCAAATGCCAAGGAACGGCACGTTGTTTTCCCTAGCGTAACGGATGGCTTCCATTTTGCCAGCCGAGCCACGCTCCCCGAAACCCCCGGGAACGAGAATACCATCATATCCTCTAAGCATTTCGGCGACATTTTCGTGGGTTATATCCATGCTTTTGAACCAACCGATCTCCACATCGCTGCCTAAATAATAACCAGCATGCTTTAATGCATTGGCCACGCTCAAATAAGCGTCATGGAGCTCCACGTATTTGCCGACTAAGGCGATTTTCACTTTCCCTTTGGCGTTATTGACTGAATCAACCCATTTTTGCCAAGCTTTCAAATCGGCGGCCGGGGCTTTGAGGCCGAAATGTTGCAAAACATAATCGGAAAGGCCTTGTTTCTCTAATTGGAATGGCAAATCGTAAACCACCTCTAAATCATCGGCCTCGAAGACGCCTTCGGGCGGAACATTGCAAAAGAGGGATATTTTGGCTTTTTGGCCATCGCTAACGGGAACCTCCGAACGCAAAACGACGCCATCTGGTTGTATGCCTAAGCCCAGAAGCTCTTTGACGCTATGTTGCGTTGGCTTCGTTTTCGTCTCATCGGCGCAGCGGAGATAAGGCACCAATGTGTTATGGAAGAACATCGTGTTGGTATAGCCGAGTTCCAGGCGGGCTTGGCGCATCGCTTCCAAAAAAGGCAATGATTCAATGTCGCCGACCGTTCCGCCGATTTCGGCGATGACGATATCAGCATTGGAGGTTCTAGCCGCTTCTAAAAGACGATTCCTTATTTCGTTGGTAACATGAGGAATGACTTGAATGCATGCCCCTAAATAATCGCCACGTCTTTCTTTTTCGATAACCGTGCTATAGATTTTCCCCGAGGTGACGGAGCTTTCCTTAGTTAGATGCAAACCCGTCCAGCGTTCATAGTGGCCTAAATCCAAGTCGGTCTCGGCACCATCGTCGGTGACATAAACCTCACCATGTTGATAAGGGCTCATGGTGCCAGGGTCAACGTTAAGATAGGGATCGAATTTCATCATGAAAACATTCAATCCGCGGCTCTTTAATAGTAAGCCTAATGATGAGGCAAAAATGCCTTTCCCCAAACTCGAGACGACGCCGCCCGTGACAAATATGAATTTCGAAGCCATAAGACCCTCCAAGAGAATAACAATACGCCCTTTAGAATAACTCTTTAGACCCCCTTTCCTCAATAAGGAAAAGACGAAATCGACCATTCATCGAACAATATTTCCTCCTCGCCTAAGACAATGCGTTCAAAGGCTCGGGAATTTGTCTTGATAATCCTTTACGCCGCCTTCTAATCTTCCCAGAGCATCCAAGATATTTTTCTCGGAAGTGGCTAGATTCATCCTTAAATAACCTGCCGTCGGGCTAGGTGAAAAAGGCGAGAAAGAGGCACCATCGCTTAAATATAAACCGGTCGAAAAACGCAAAAACTCCGCAAAAGAGGCTCCTTTTCCTTTTAACGCAGTCGCATCTATCCATAGCAAATACGTGCTATGAGAAGGAAAGGGGCGCAATAAGGGAATCTTTTCGCCTAGGTAAGCCAAAACGATTTGGCGGTTCATGGCAATCCGTTCGTTTGCTTGCTTTAGCCAATCGCGCGAATCACGATACGCGGCGATGGCGGCACCATAGCTAAAGAAATTCCCTTCCATGACCTCATCGTTATTTAGCGCTTCCCTCATCCGTCCATTAATCGCTTTGTCATAAACCAAAACGGCGCTCGTTTGCAAGCCGGCGATATTCCAAGCTTTAGTGGGCGAAAGGCAGGTTAAAGAATTTCTTTTGTTTTCAGGGCTTGCAGCAAAAAATGGCACATAAGCGTAACCGGGTTCGGTTATCTCACCATGAATTTCGTCACTTAAGACGCAAACGCCATTTTCTCTGGCCATCTCCCCTAAGGCAGTTAATTCTTCTTTGGTAAAGATTTTGCCACTCGGGTTATGAGGATTGCTCATTAAGAACAGAGTGACAGTTGGATCAGAAAAAGTCTCTTTGACCTTCTCCCAAGGGATTTCGTATTGATTATTCCTTTGCCTTAATCCAATCGGGGCAATCAAGCGGCCGTTGTTTTCTATGGAGTGATAGAATATATGGTAATTGGGGGTGAAAACCGCTACTTTATCCCCTCTTTTCGTTAAAGCGCGCACCGCCGAAGAGACGCTTGGAATAACGCCTAGGCTGAAAAGCAAATCATCCCCAGAAAAAGATAGGCCATATTTGCCAGCGTAATAATCCGCGTATGCCTCAAACCATTCCCTCGGCGTCTCGCTATAGCCATAGACGCCTTCGGCTACCTTCTTATTCAAATAGGAACGGATCGCCGGAGCCACGGCAAAATCCATATCAGCCACCCACATTGGCAATTCCTTCCCTCCGCCCTGCCATTTCAAGGAATCGGTGCCAAGACGGTTAGGAAGGTTGGTGAAATCATATTGATCCATCCGTTTCCCCTTTCTTTAGTATTTTGACTAGGTTTCTATCAATACGTTCATCGCTGAATTCAATGTTTTTATATGACGATGCAAGAAAAACCCCCGAAAGCGGATTCTTCAAATCGAGCTCCCCTTTGCGAATAGCGACCTTGGCGTTAGAAACGTATTCGAAGGTCAAGTCACTATTTTCCATCTCGCAATCTTGCAAAGTGACGTCGTCCATATAGCAAAAGCCTTGGTGCGAGATGATTTTGCAACGCCTTAACGTCACCTTCTTGGAATTCCAACCGAAATATTCTCCCTCGATCGTCGAATCTTCGATCAAAATGTCCTCGGCGTTCCAAAAAGCGTCTTTCGACTGCAAATAGGAATTCTTGATATGAACGCGTCTAGCGCCATCGAAGGGATAATTGCCGATGATTTTGATATCTTCAAAGGAAAGATCGCTAGAACCCATTCCCACGTAATCGCCATGGAAAGATAATTCCTTCCCTTCAACCTCTTGGCACCACCATAAAGTCTCCCTAGCGTCAAGAAATTCGCATCTCATGAGCGATATATGGGAAGAATGGCGGAAGCTCTTCCTTTCCTCGAATCGGCAATCGCTAAAGAATGCATCTTTTGTATACCAAATCCCCGCATGGGCTTCGTTTACAAAGGAAGCGTCCTTCACCTTTATTTTCTTTGAATACCATAAAGGGTATTTCCAGGTGAATGTGGCTCTATCGATTTCGATGTTTTCGCTTTCCTTTAACGGCGATTCGCCTTCTAAAAAGCGCGCATCGATAAGATGGATATTCGAAGCGCGAAAGAGCGAGCGTTCGCCAGAGAAGGTCTTTCCTTTAAGTGTGCGCATGTCAAGATTATAGACAACGAGGAGAATATTCTAAAGACGGCTTCGCGATTCAAACGAATGATTACGATGGCCGTTTGCCTAAAGATTCACGGCAAAAAAGCGTTTTTTTAATACAAATCCC
Source organism: Holdemanella sp. (assembly GCA_963659395.1). Taxonomy (GTDB): domain Bacteria; phylum Bacillota_I; class Bacilli_A; order RFN20; family CAG-826; genus UBA4951. The sequence goes on from CAVKTU010000024.1 coordinate 4,189, forward strand.
GTTTTATTTAATCTTCTGTTTCTTCAACGAGAGCCCTGCTTTAAAGGCGTCCGCGACTTTATCGCCAAGCTCTAGGTACGTTTGGTTAAAGCCGTCGAAGGAAATCGGTTCCAATTTCTTTGGATCCACCTTGCCAGCGGTCAGAATCTCCTCTTTGGCGGACACGTTGACGATCTTTGCCAGAAGAAGTTCTTTCTCTTCGTCATAAGAAAAAAGCTCGCATTCATAAGTCAATGGCAATTCCTCTATTATAGGAGCGTCGACGAAAGGGGATTTGCTGGCGCGAAAACCGCTTCGAAGGAATTTATCGGGGCAGTCATTGCCACTTTCAATACCAACATAGTCGCACGGAATGACCGTTGACTTGGTTCCGATGGAAATGGTTAGAGCCTTACGGGCGAGGATATTCTTCGTCGTCTTATGCTCCTTGCTTAAGATGACGCCGATTTTGTCGTAATCGGCCACGAATCCCCAGGCGGCGTTCATGGCGTTAGGCGAATCGTCCTCGTTATAGGTGGCGATGATCAACACCGGCTCGGGGTAAAGAGCCCCTTTGATTCCCAAATTCTTACGCATCTTTGTTCTCCTTTATATTAAGCGCCTTTCTTTAAGGTCTTAGCGCTGCATTTAGCGATGAATTTCCGCGAAAAGAAACGCGGAGCGAAACAAGTCAATTTATTCTTAAGCCCAACGATAGCGAGGCTCTTGCCTTTTTTGGACATCTTATAACCATAAGAAGCCACTTTAAAGGCGCTGTCAGGCTTAATTTTCGAAAACGTATAGTCATTATGCGCCTTTGAAACGAATTTCGAGGAAAATGGGCCAGGCACCAAAGTAAGGAGCTTGACCTTCGTTTTCCTTAATTCGTAGGAAACAGATTCCCCAAACAGCAAAACGAAGCCTTTGCAGGCGTGATACGTGCACATATATGGCCCGGGAACGAAGCCGGCGATGGACGAGACGTTGATGATATGGCCTTCGTTATTGGCGAGCATATCATCAATATATACGCGCGTGAAATATAAGAGGGCATTGCAATCGACGTCCGTCATCTTAAGCTGCTTCTCGATTTCCATGTCCTTGAAATCGGCGCAATCGCCAAAGCCGGCGGCATTGACGAGGTTGTTGACGAAATAGCCTTTCTCTTTGGTATGGGCGAAAACGGCTTTAAGGTCATCTTTGTTTGATAAATCCGCCTTATAGGTGTCTATCGTAACGGAGGGAACGCTCTTCTTAACGGCTTCAACGGTTTCGTTGAGTCCTTGCTCATCGATATCAACCAACAATAAATGGGCGCCTTCTAACGCGAAGAGCTTAGCGAATTCCTTGCCGAGCCCTCCTCCAGCACCGGTGATGAGAGTTATCTTTTCCATATTCTTCCTCGCTTCGCCCATCATTATCGCATATAAACGAAAAGCCAAACCATTTTTTGCCCCGTGAAAATAAAAAGATACACATCTGCCCCTTTTTGCTACAATATTGCCTCGTTAGCGAGGTTTAGACATGAAGAAGAAGAAGAAAGAATTGTGCCTTATATTGGCGGCCGCTCCGCTTATTTCCTTAGCGTCCTGTTCTCCGTCCGGCGATGCAAATTCGTCCATCAACAGGGAAAAGAGCGAAATGAGCCAGACGATGCTCGATGTTCTTAAAAACGGATCGCTCCTTTTCGAAGCGGAACGCAAAACGACCTATATGTCCGCTAGCGGCGTCATTGAAGAAGGAACTGAGAAGGTTTTCATCGGCAAGGCCACTTATTCATTCTATGAATATTCCTCCACCACCGAGGAAATAGTCACCGACGTCACCTATTTTAAAAACGACGAAGGCAAAGCCACTACCAAAGAAGTCGAATTCAATAACACCGTCACCACCATCGCCGTCGAAGGCGGGAAGCTCGCTTTCGATGAAAACTTCTATAATCCTTTTTCGATTTTGGAATTAAAGGATTTCGAAAAGGATGAGGAAGGCTCCTATACCATAAACGAGGAAAAGGAAGACGCTTTCTGGAAGCCTTTATCCTTCTATTCGGAAACATTATTAACCGTTAATATCCAACCTTATAGCGATGGTACGCTCGATTTGTCGATCACCTCTAGAAGCGACGATAGCACCTATCGCCTTAGCGTTAACGGCACTATTTCTTTGTCCAAACAAACCGATTTGGATGATGTGACGCCATACAAAACGGAAAGCTACCACGCTTCCTTGCAAAGTGCATATGACGCGATGTGCAAGGCCAAGAATTTCACCTACCACCGCACCAGGAAACCCGTAGATGAAAGCGTTGATGCCGCTACCGAAACCTATGACGTGAAAATCAGTAGCAGCAATCCCAAAGCCGTTCTCTTCGTCTATAATGACGTCGATACCAAAGGCATCGCTAGATTTGGCGATGATAGTGATTACACCTTCACAATCAGCGAGGGCAAAGCCGTTCGCGGCGATTCTAGCGCCCTTCATCTGCCCTTTGCCATCAGCACCGTTAAAGCGGAAGTCTTCGAAAAGGTCGATGACACCCATTTCAAAGCGAGGACCGCTTCGCTAGCTAAGCAAATAGCCGGCTTCCTAATGGAAAAAACGGAAGAGGCAATTTTGGTTGACGGTTCCTTATTCGGAGACGGAGGCTGCGATAGCCTCATCTTTGAGACCGATGGCGATAAAACGCTCACTGGCTTTACTTATGTCGTTACCAGAAGCGATGAGAACGGACATTCCTATCGAGAGAAAAACGAGGTTACCATCTCTGATATTGGCGAAACGAAGATCGATTATGACTTCTCGGAAGGAAAGAAAGCGGAACCGACCTTCGATATCACCCCCTTCATTGGCGAATTCGAAGGCTATAACGTCGGCACCGCCGATAACGATCTGCATACGTTAAAAATAAGCAGCATCAACGATATGACCCTTGATGGAAAAACGTTGACCTACCATTCGCCTAACAACGGCGGCGAGGCTTTTAACGCCGTTTGGGACACGAACCGTTACGTAACGATATCGTGTAGTTCCTACTTCGGCTATAGTGTGAAAGAGGCTAAGAATAGCTCCTTTTCACCTTATGATATGAGTCTTTTCTACTTGAATCTTGCTAAGAAGGAAGAAACGACGATGACTTGGAAAGACATCGTTCTCTCTAGTGGCTGGCGTTTCGAAGATGATGATGAATGGGAATACACGATCAAGCCATCTTCCGCCGAAGGATCGATAACCTTCTATCAACAAGAAAAAAGGGTTGATGGCTCTTTGACCAACGTCGAAAAAGAAGTAAGCAACGTCTCTTTCGCCGACGGCGAACTTAAATTCACTGCCATCGATAAGAATTTCGTCGCCAAGTTCTATTCCAAAACGCAAGGCATCATCAAAACCGATGATAATTCCATCAAAGGATTCTTGTCGCCGAAATTGGATTATTGATAATCGCTATCTTAGAACGTCTCTCCTTCGAATAGGCGCCCAGACGCCTCGGCGGGGAGGGACGTTTTTAAAATGCCCTCCTCAAAGGTGTAGTCGGTTTTCAAATTCAAAGGATAGGCGAGATGGATGTTTTTAACATGATACGGCCTTAAATCGACGGATATTTCCTTGGGAGATCCGCTTAGATTGGTAACGGTCAAGATGATCTTTCCTTCGCCGATTAGACCATTAACAACGATTTCATCGCCCCAATGGGAAATGCCTATCGGGTAAATGGGAAGGGCTTTCTTTTTCCATTCGTTTAAACTCTTAATGACTTTGACGCCTTCTTTAACGAGATCCATCTCTTCCTTGCTTAGAAGCGAGAGATCGCTAGCAAGGTGAATGCGACCAAGCATGGCGTTGACCATATTGAGGGCCACGCTTTCGGGGGAGCGGACGATGTCTTTATGAAGGATATCGTTAGGATAGGACCAAACCGCCGCTTGCTCAGGGGTAGCGGCCGTTAGGACGTTGCCCGCCAAATATGGATAGAGCCGGTAATCAGTTTGATCGCTCGTCGATTGGATGGGGCAAAGGGATAGCAATTTATAATCCATGCGGCTACCGCCGCTGGCGCAATTCTCCAAAGTGAGATTCGGATGCTTATCAAGCAATTCCTCGATCCATTTGCCAAAAGCCATGCAATGCCTCGTTAATCCCTCGCCAAACGAGGAAGAATAACGGCCGCTGCCGACTCCGGCGTCGGTATTATAGTCATTCTTGATATAATCGAGCCCATAAGTTGATATAAGCCTCTCTACCGTCTCCATGGCGTAGCTATAAACCTCGGGATTAGAGAAATCTAACATCGCCCGATGGTGTTCGACCACCACTTCGCCATCGATTTGGAAGAACCAATCCTTAGGCAATTTTTTAAACAACGGGCAATCGACGCCCATGGCTTCGATTTCGATCCATAGGCCCACTTTCAGGCCGGCTTCATGGATTTTGTCGCAGACGTAGCGAAGTCCATGCGGCCAATTGCCTTTCTCTTCCTCCCAAACGCCCAAGATGTCCCACCACGCACTGCCTAGAGCAAACCATCCGGCATCCATGACGAAAAGATCGGCGCCCGCTTCCTTAGCGCTTTTGACTAGCGGCAAGACAAGCTCCTCCGTCTGCTTATCCCAAAGGCAATGCATGTAATCGTTATAAATAACAGGCATTTCTTTATGGTCTAAAGAAGGACGGACGATCAAACGGCGGTATTTGGTAACCTCTTGAACGACCTCTTCGAAAGAATGTCCGAAAGAAACGCTGGCTTTGCTGCCGATATAACTTTCTCCCGGCTTTAAAGGGAAGGTCCAATCATTATCAAAATGAGTCGGTCCTGAAGCGGCTAAATAAATCGTATCAGCCGTATCGGCGACCTCCAGATGCCAAGAACCCGTCTCCTCTATCTGAATCAATTCGAAGTCGTTGGTTTCGGCGTCCTCGATTACGCACATCGGAAGGTATTCCTTCGTCGACCATGAGCCGGTGTTATTGAGCACAATACGCTTGAAGTTCGTGTTGTGGTTGCCATTATATAGGCCAAGATGACGGAAAGAATCCCTCTCCCATTGCGCTTCGACATGCCAACTATTATGAGGCGTATGGAAATAGAGTTTCTTATAAGGGTCTTCGTTTCCCCTTTTGCCTAAACCATATTCCAAGAAAGAGGACACGTATTCCAAGCGAATAGCTTTCTTTCCAATATTTTTCACTTCATTCCACTCGATCAAGGTATGCGAGGAAGAACATAAGAGATAATGGGTCTTCGCCTCCAAAGACGAAGAACGGGTCGTAAGAATCAATTCCTTTCCTAATGGATGATCTTTTATTTCGTGGGCGACGTATTTGGAGGATATCCCAAAAGAGGTTTCGCAATTCTTTAGGCCATGGTGACCGTTTTGATCTTCGCCAAGGACTTGGATTTCTACAGGTCGATAAACGCCTTTTTCTACTTCTAACAATGGATTTTTATGACTTAATCCTAAACTCAGCAAGCGAACGGAATCGTCTTCAAGCACTTCAAAATAGACGTGCATATCGTTAAACGAAAGATCAAAAGATGTGGTTTTCATAATGGTTACTACGATTTTTCTTCGTAAGCGAAGCCCTTTCTTTTTCTAAGAATGATATACGGACGGACATTAGAAACGTCTTCGTCCTTAATCGATTTACATTCTATCAGCCTTAAGGAAGAAACTGATAAACTTTCGAGAAACATCGATAAAATTTCTCTCTTACGCAAGCATCAAAGACAACATTAGCATCAATTAACACCTTCGCGTTTAAGGATCCTATCTTTGGTCGCTTATTCTTCCGATATATCCCTTTTTACGATTCCCAACAAAGAATCAGATAAATAGGATGCCGTCTTATCTATGAAGATAGGCCAATTATTTTCTTCTTGTTTTCCCTGACGATAACCTACGAACGCGCATTAGATAGCAACTGCCTTTATCATACTTTTACATTTAACACGAAAGACTCGAATGAATCATGCGAAAAGCCGCTTTTTCCTGCTTTCTTAGAACGGCTTCGTCGCAATAATGTCGTTCCCATGCGAAGTTGGAGAGCCATAACAAAAAGGATTGACGTTTTCGCATCAATCCGATTGTTAGAAGGTGGTGACCCAGCCGGGAATCGAACCCGGGATTCAACCTTGAGAGGGTTGCGTCTTAGCCGCTTGACCACAGGGCCGCTCACGTATTTAAGCACCAATCGAAAGCCATTTCAACGAATTATCGCAAAAGGCGAGGGCGGCACGCGAATTAAGCGGCGCTTCTAATCCTGGCGATGACGCGTTCCTTGCCCAAAATCTCAATGACCTCATGCAGATTAGGCGATTGCTTAGAACCCGTAAGAGCGATGCGCAAAATCTCGGCGGCATCCGAAACATTGCCTTTGTATGCTGAGGGATTGGCTTTGTATTCCTTATTCACCACGGCAAAGCCGTTCTTAGCGGCCACTTCCTTAACGCTATTCCACCACGTCGCTTCATCGACATCGAAAAGCATGCCGTCAGCTAAAGAAACTAAGAAGGAATGCAAGAATTCTTTATCGTATTTTTCATTAAAAGGAAGGGGGTTTGTAGTGATTTTCGCAAAATCCTCATCAAAGAAGAAAGCGCTTAAGGGCGATATGTCGCTATATTTGCAATAGTCCTTGCGGGGATTGGGCCGATCCTTTTCGATGTTCAAGATCTTTTGGAAATAGACGGGGTCCCTTTCTATCTTGGCTAAGAGCTCTTGGTCATATTCCTTAGCCCAGGCGATGACCTTAGGCAAAAGGACTTCGGCTTTCATGGACGCGATAACTTCCTTTGAGAAATAATTAAGCTTGCTTTCATCAAACAAAGCGCCGTCAAGCGACATCTTAGCGAAGGTGAAGGTAAAGTCCTTGACGTCTAGCGACTTATGCTCAATCGTCCATTCCTCAAAGTTACTATTGGCGATGGACATAAGGTAAACAAGCACCCCCTCGGGCGGATAACCGGCCTTCAAGAAATAGGAAACGGCTGCTTCGGGGTCTTTTCTCTTGGAAAGCTTCCGCTTATTGCCATGATCGAGTTTCATGATGACGGGCAAATGGGCATAGGTAGGATGCTCCCAGCCTAGCGCCCTAAAAAGCTCTAGATGAACGGGGGTCGAAGGAATCCATTCCTCGCCTCTGGTGACCGTCGTCGTGCGCATGAAGTGGTCGTCAACGACGTGAGCGAAATGATAAGTCGGCAAGCCATCCGATTTATAGATGACAATATCGACATCGTTATCTTGAAGCTCGATCTTGCCGCGTATAGCATCGACGAAAGAAGTCTTCTTATCGTGGTCGCCCGTCGACTTGAAGCGGATGACCCATGGCGTTCCCGCATCCAAACGGGCCATTTGCTCATCGACGGAAAGATTCCTGTCGCGAGCGTATTTCCCATAATATCCAGGGAGGATTTTGTTGGCTTCTTGGAAAGCGCGGATTTTGGCTAAATCCTCAGCGGAGCAAAAATCGGGATAGGCCTTGCCTTCGGCGATTAACTTCTTAATGACGACTTTATAAATATCCGCCCTCTTGCTTTGCTGATAGGGGCCATAGGCGCCCTTATCGCCTTCAGGGAAATATCCTTCATCTGCCACGATGCCGAATTTAGCTAATTCCTTAATAAGGTCGTCAGCGGCTCCGGCAATCGTCCTTTTGGTATCGGTGTCTTCCAAGCGGAACATGTATACGCCACCCGATTGCTTAGCCAAACGATAGGCCAAATAGGCGGTAAAGAGAGATCCGGTATGCAAAAAGCCCGTCGGCGAAGGGGCGAAACGAGTCACCTCGGCGCCGCTAGGGAGCTTACGTTCCGGGAATTCCTTTTCCAAATCCTCTATCGTCTTATTCACTTCAGGAAAAAGACGGTTTGCCAAATCAATCGTGCTTGCCATAGAAACGCCTCCTTATGGACCTCTAGAATTATAATACGCGAAAAGGTTTTTTCCATCGTAAGCGCGAGCGCGTGAATATTGGGACTATTCCTGATAACGGCCCTTTGGGGGCATGGTTTTCCCTCCGCCTCGCCTCCGATTGCGATTTTGGCCCTTGCAAGACGCCTCGTAACTTTTTATAATGTGCAACGCGTCAAGCGACGCAGGTGTAGTTCAATGGTAGAACGTAACCTTGCCAAGGTTAACACGCGGGTTCGATTCCCGTCACTTGCTCCATTCTCCCCCTAACCGCGATTCGTCGCGGTTTTCTTTTAAGTTATTGTGAAATGCGTGCCTGACGAATTGTCTATCGCGCTATCACGAACGGCAAAGAAAATTCAATTATTCGTGCAAATCGCCATCGTTTTGTTTATTTTCGGTTTCGTTTTCTTTTTCTTTCTTGGCCAATTTGTCTAATTCTTTCTTGGCCAATTCGCTTTGGCGCTCCGCTTCAAGCTTCATCATGGTCAATTGCTTGATGGCGTTTTGGTTAATGGCGATCGTCGCCTCCTTAAAAAGCGGAGCGTACGATTCGGTGAGCAAGCGAAGGGCCGTGGCGTAATATGGCAACAAAAGCAATAAGCCAAATAGCGATCCGCATAAACCGACGAGGATCAATAAGAAAGGCGAAGAGAAGAAATCGGAAAAAGCCAAGCCGAAGACGCTTAAGGCAAGGGCGAAGAAGGCAAGGGCAAGCAAATACACCGGCCATAAGGCCAAGAAATAGGAAACGTTATAGCGCGCCCCTGATTGCTTTAGGACATACGAATAAATGACGATCTTAGCCTTGGCGTCATAACGGCCCGCCCCATTTAAGACGAAGGGAATGGCTTC
>CAVKTU010000025.1:0-12605 GCA_963659395.1 Holdemanella sp.
TCGTTTGATTGATGCGACATCCTTCGAAGCCTATTTCGAAAGAATCATAAGCGACCTCTTCCTCGCTCATTTTGAAAACGTTCGGGATAGCAATATCGACGCCCGTGAAATGGAGGCTTAATTGAGAGGCGTCACTCGAAGAAGCCGAATAGGTGCGTAGGGAATTCTCCTTCGAGGAATCCGCCAAGGCCTTCATCATCGTCTCGGCGGTCGCGATGAAACTAGCGGCGCATTCCATGAAGATATTGGGCACGAAATCGAAAAAAGGCTGCAAATCCTTATCCTTTTCCGTATCGAAGGCGCGACTATCGCCGCTTATGTTATCTTTGACATAAACGGAGCCATCCGAGGAAACGGTGAGATAAGTTTCGGACGATTGTCCATTATCGCTTATCTTTTCATAGTAATCGAAGCTGAAGGAGGTGTCGCTAAGAATGTCGTAATCGACGAAGAAGGTTTCCTCGTAAATCGTTTCCTCCTCTTCCCTCTCTTTCCTTTTATACCCTAAGCCATAACGGGTTTTGCTCTCCTTGTCGTTAGCGAAGGATGAGGCAAAGGAATTTAACATCCATTCCGCCGATTCGAAGACGATGGCGCGCGGATAGGAAAAGGAGCACGAAGAAAGGAGGATGGAGGAAAGTAAAACAAATGCCTTCTTCGTCCCGCTCATGCGAATTGCGCCTCGTAAAGCCGTTTATAGAAGCCGTCGAGGGCCAATAGCTCCTCGTGGTTGCCGCTTTCGATGATCTCCCCATCCTTCATAACGAGAATGACGTCGCTATTGCGGATAGTGCTAAGGCGATGGGCGACCACCAAAGACGTCCTCCCTTTCATGAGTTCCTTGAAGGATTCGTTAAGCATCCGCTCGGTGCGCAAATCGATATTCGAAGTCGCCTCGTCGAGAATCACCACTTCAGGCGACAATAGCATCACCCTAGCCACGCAGATAAGCTGCTTTTCGCCGATGGATAGACCTGAAGCATCGGAGATCATCGTGTCATAACCTTGGGGAAGTCGTTCGATAAGGCGGTCGCATTGGGCTTTGTGGGCGGCCGATTTGACTTCTTCTAAGCTCGCCCCTTCTTTAGCGTAGGCGATATTCTCATAGACGCTGCCTTTGAAGATCCAAGTGTCTTGGAGAACCATCCCGACGTGCTCGCGATAGGCTTTCTTCTCTAATTCGGGCAAGGGGACGCCATTGGCATAAAAATTCCCCCGTTGCGGATCATAAAACCTAAGCAACAGATTGATGAGGGTGCTTTTGCCACACCCCGTCGGCCCCACCAAAGCGATGCGGTGGCCTTGATAGAAAGAGAAGGAGAAATCCTTGATGACGTCTCTCTTCCCGTCATATGAGAAAGTGATGTCCTTGGCTTCCAAATCCGCCAGCTTGCCATCGATTTTCTCGATGCCGGAATTATTGTCTGAGGCCTCATGAAGAGCCCTATCGACGCGGTCGAAGGAGGAAAAGGCGTAATCGATTTCATTGATAACGTCAGAAATTTCGTTAAAAGGCTGCATGTAATTGGCGGCATAAGTGAGGAAGGCGCTTAGATCGCCCACCAGAAAGGTGATTCCTAAGGAGACGTTCCAATCCTTGATGATGAGCAAAGCGCCGATCAAGATCAAAGAAGCGTTGATGATGGCGTTGACCAAACGGGTCGAGGGGTTAATGAGGGAAGCGCCGAGATTGGCTTTGAAGGTATGCTCTTTTAACTGCTTGTTGAGGGCGTCGAATTCTTCCTTCCTTTTTTCCGAGAGGCCTAAGGAAAGGATGGCCTCGCTATTGGTGAGCTCCTCCAAAGAGAAGGCGTTGACTTCCCCTGCTTTCGTCGCTTGCGCCTTAAAGTGCTTACTATTGAATTTAGAGACAAAATGGGAAATAAGCATCGATAGAGGGGTGAGGACCACCACGATGATGGCCAGCACGTAATTAAGCATGGCCATGAAGACGATGGTTATCAGGATGGCGATCACCCCGTCATAAAAAGCCGCAAAGCCGCTTACTAAGCCGTTTTGGATCTTCTCGACGTCGCTAGTCAAGGTTAGGAGCATATCGCCTTTGGCTTTCTTATCCACGGAGGCGATGGAAATATCGTTATAGGAATGGAAGACCTCTTTGCGCAAACGGTAAATCAAATCGGCGCCAATGAGGGAAACGGAAAAATCGAAGAGGTAACGGAAGAAGGCTCCGACCACTAAGAAAGCGACCATCAGATAGAGATAGAGGGAAAGATCGGCAGCAGAATCGGAAATAATCTGATTGACGGCCTTGCCGGCCAAAAAGGGAATCGCGAGCTTCGAGCCGGTCGAAAGAAGGGCGAAAAGCAAGGAAAGGGCTATTTTAGCGTATGAGCCCTTTAGATAAGGGGAGACCTTCCGTAAACGTTTGACCATCATTCTTCCTCCGCGCTAGATGAAGCGAAATCGGCGTATAAAGGCGAACTCTCACGCAACGACGCGTCGGTTCCTGAGGCTACGATCTCGCCATTATCGAAAACAAGAATATTATCGCAATCGTGTAGCGACGACACGCGTTGGGAAACGATGATCTTCGTCAGATCCTTCTTTGCTTTAAGGACGTTTCTTATCTTTTGCTCGCTTAGGTAATCGAGGGCGCTCATCGCGTCGTCGAGAATCAATAAATCCCCGCCTTTTAAGAAGGCTCTGGCGATAAGCAAACGCTGCTTTTGACCGCCGCTTAGATTGGTCCCTCCCTCGCTTACGGGGTGATCGAGGCGTTCGGGGAAGGCATTGACGAATTCATAAGCGCAAGCATCTTGCAAGGCAAAGACAATTTCCTCTTCGCTAGCGTCCTCCTTCCCCAAAAGCAAATTGGAACGAATGGTGCCTTTGAATAAGGAAGGGCGCTGGGAAACGAAGGATATTTCCTTGCGTAAAGCCGCTAAATCGTATTCTTTTAAAGGCAATCCGCGATAGGTTATTTCCCCAAAGCTGGGATCATAAAGGCGTGTCAAGAGGGCGATGACCGTCGATTTGCCACTCCCCGTCCCGCCGATAAGGCCTAATGTCTGGCCTTTTTGGAGTTCAAAGGAAATATGCTCGATGGCGTTCTTATCTCCTTCTTTGCCATAGGTAAAGGAGACATCATTAAAGGAAATGTACGGAGAAGAGGCTTTTTCGTCGTCTTTTCCAGACGGATGCTCGGCATTCGTGAGCAATGGCTCTAAAGCCAAGAAGGAATCAATGCGCTTTTTCGAAGCGGCCGCTTTATTGAGGGAAAGGATCAGACGGGAGAACATCACCAAGGCGGCCAAGGAAGAAACAAGGTAGGAAACCAAGGAGACGATGCTCCCCGTCGTTAGGGAGCCATCGCCGGCGTAAAACCCTCCTAACCAAACGATGAGGATCAAAGCGGCGTTGATGAAGAAAAAGGTGAAAGGATTGAGAAAAGCATTGAGTTTTGCAAGGGAAATCGTGTTTTTACGATAGGAAAGATTGGTCTGTTCGAATTTCTCTTCCTCGAATTGCTGCTTATTGAAAGCGCGGATCGGGCGGGCGCCTTTGAGGGAGTCGTTACCCAAAGTCGAAATCTGATCGAGGTCGCTTTGGATACGCGCGTAGCGTTTGGGGGAAAGGAACATCACGATGGCGATGATAACGGCGCTTAGAAGCATCGCCCCTAGGAAGATTAGACCCGCCCGCCAATCGATGATGAAGCTGATAATCGTCGAGCCAAGAATCAAGAAAGGGGGGCGGAAGATAAGTCTCATGAACATCATGACGCCGCTTTGCATGGCATAGGAATCGCTGCCGAAAAGGGTCAGGATCTTTTCCCTTCCGAAAGCGTCAAGCTGTTTTTCCGATAAAGAGGAGGTCTTGGCGAAGAGCGCTTTCCTTAGATCATAAGAATAGGCGGAGGCGACGCTGGCAGCCAAATATTGGGCGAGCATCGTAATGAGGAAGCCCACCACCGCGAAGGAGAAAAGCAAAAGACCGAGTTTCCAAGTGATGTCCCAATCGTCATTTTTGATGCCCGAATCGATGATATAACGGACTAAAAAAGGCGAGGCGAGCTCCGTCACGCATTCGAAAAGTTTCAAACAAGGCGCCAAAATAACTTTGGCGTGGTATTTCTTAAGCGGCAATAAGGCGTTTTCTTTGCTCATGCTTCTCCCCCATCCGAAAGATCGTCGCTATCCGGCAAAAAAGAGATGTCCAAAATCTCCTCTTCCTTCCCTTTGGCTCCCTTGTTAATAAAACGAAGCCCTTCGACGATCGAACCTTTTTTCTCGTAAACATAATTGAATTCATCGCCCATCCCGCGCTTGAATTTGCTCACGTTATTGAAGCGCCAAGCGATTTTCTTCGGCCCGAAGGCGCAAGCGCCGTTCACCGCATCGATCACCAAAGGACGATAGGGGTATTCGATGACGAATTTCAAAACGTGGGTTTGCTCATCGAACTTAAGGCCGCTTACTTTGGCCACGCCTTGGAAAACGAACGGCAAAACGCGCGGATTGATAAGGGAATCGACGAAAGTCACGTCGTCGCAAATGGGATTGGCATATTTGAAATCCTTCTTGTCGCCATAGATCTCCCTTAGCGAGTGTTTGCAATCCTCCCATTCGGCCCTCTCCCGTTCGGTTATAAGATCCCGCGAATCGAGGATGGCATAGCAGGAATTGGCCAACAAAAAGAAGACGCTGGACAACGGATTCCCTTCCTTCCCCATAACGAAGGAGGCAAATGTGAAGAAATAATTGCCGATTTTATTGCACAAAGTAGGCAAGATACTGACGTTATCGCCGCCAGAGAGAACGAAATCGCTTAAGCAATTGGAGAAAGCATCGAAAAAAGCGTTCATGGCAAAGAGGGCGTCTTGCTTGACGAAAATGCCCTTCTCGAAGCATTCGTGATAATGCAAAAAGCCCGGCATCGAGCCTAAAGACATCGCCCTGGAATAGGCGACGAAAGCGCGGTCGTCTTCCTTAAGCCTCTCATAAATCTCCCCAAGGAGATCGAAAGCGGGTCCGTACTGCAACAAAGAAGGCGACTCCAAATAGGAAATCGCTTTCGAATAGGAACGGCGATGAAAGGGGCTGCCGGAAGCATAGAAGCTGCCTAAGGCCATGGCGGCATCGCCATTGCCCCCATTGGATAAACAATCGAGGTATTTAAGATATAAGGATTCGCTTTTCTTGGAATGGGCGACATCGCCGTTCTCATAAAGCCCAACGTATTTTAACAAAGCCTTGGGATTGCTTTTGGGATATCCTTTGCCGAACAAGAGGTTGCTGATGGCCAAAACGTCCTCGTGATTGAGAACGATCCCCGAGGCGTCGCCCAAAACGGCTTCCATGCCGCATTCGGGGCAAAGGGCGGTGATCTTGCCTTTGTCATTAAACCAATCGGAGACCGAACGGGCGCTAAAAGAATGGCGGCAAGCTAGGCAAACGCATTCCTTGCTATCCAAAATCTCGGCGTCGTTGCTATGAAGGTGCTTTTTGACGGATGTAAGTGATATCTTGCTCATAGAGCGCATTCTATCACTTTCCTCCTTCCCACAATAGATTATTGTGCTAGCAAGCGAAAAGCCCCTTTCCGCCTTTCCAAAATAAGCGTGCTTTCGACGGCGAAGGGCATATAATGTCTTATGGTTTTGCGCCCATGAAGAAAATCCCGAAAACAAACTTCTTGCCTTGGCTTACCTCCGTGGTTTTTTTCGTCCTCTCGCTCGCTTTGCTGGCGATATCGAGTTTCTATGATTTGAACGTTTCCTCTTCCTTTTATATGAAGGCTGGCGATTTCGGGCCGTGGCTAGCGGCTATCGCCCCCCTGCCCGCTTATTTTTTATTGGCGATTTCCGGCCATCTCGTTTTCTTCATTGATAACGAAAACTCTTCCAAAAAACGCAAAATCGTCAGCGAATCCCTTTTCTTTTTCTTCGCTATCGCTTCAGGGCTGCTTTATGGATATTTCTCATTGTCGCCCCTTTTGCCGCTTCATTTCGCTTTGCCTATCGGCACGTTCCTCATGGTGGGGCTGGCTTGCGTTTACGTTTATTTCGACGCTTTGCAAGAAAAGGAGACGCATCGTAACATCGGCATCATCGTCATCGTTTCCTTCCTATTGATTTTCTTGGTCTTCGTTTTGCTTGACGAATGTCTCGTCAGGCCTTCCTACAAAGCGATCTTAGAAAAAGAGGAAGATACGTCAATCTTCCTTGATTGGTGGGTTTTCCAAGGCCAAGATGCCGAATACCTTAAGAAAATCGCTCTCGAAAAATCGTTCCTGCACGGCGGGCCATCGCTAATCACCGCCCTTAGCCCCTTAACGGCCTTCTTGCCTTTCGTCTTTTCGGAGAAAGTCCGTCAGAAGGCTTGGATTGGCAGCCTTTGCTCGAGCCTTTTCATCCTTTTGGCCATCTTCGCCGAACTAAGCGCCGGCACCTATTTCCTTAGCGCCATCGCCTGGGGCCTTCTTATCGGCACCTTCGTCGCCTCCTCGCTTTTATTCAGCTTCAATCTCTTGCCTTCGCCCGACACACGCAAAAGAAAATCCTCACAAAAGGCCCTTTTCTCTTATAAAGATAACGAAAACGCCGCCTCAAGGGCATTGCGGCTAAACAAATTGACTTCCCTTAGGCGAAATAGGGCGCGCAAAAAGAAACGGAACAAGGAATCTTTCTCCCCTACTGGCGATAACGATGCTGACCACCATAGGAGGATAGCCCATGGCTAGCATGGCTTTGCCTATGCGTTATCATCCTAAGAAGGAAAGGATTTTCGAAGTCGATTTTTTGCGTGGAATCGCCGTCGCGCTGATGGTCCTCATCCACGCTTGCTACGCTTTAGGATATGGCATCGATCAGATTTTCGTCTTGCCCAAAGACGCCCCAAAATGGATCGACGAATCGCAAACTTTCTTTAAGTTCATCTTCATGAGCATCACCCAACCAGATGGCGCCATCGCCGGCGGCATCTATTCTTCTTATGCCGCCAAAGGGTATAACCTCCATACCAACCTCTTTTGCCTTGAGGCTTTCTTCGCTGGCAGCTTCATGTTCATTTCGGGCATTTCCTGCTCTTTTTCCAAATCCAACTTCAAACGTGGCATCCAATTGGCATACGTAGCCGCTTTAATGACGGTTTTCCTAGAAACGGCCTCTTTCTTCCTCGGCATCGATTTCCACATTTGGATGGGCATCATCCATTCGATCGCTTTCGGCTTGATTGTCTATTCGATCTACGATTATTTCTTTAAGGATTGGTGGCAACACCTTCTCTTCTTGATTCCCTTGATCGCCATCAATTTCTTCGCCATGCTACGGGCCTTCCCAAATAACAACATGATCGTTTTGGATCCCTATAGCGCTACCAATTTCTCCGAATGGCTCTATAACGTCGGCGGTTTGCTGGCGGGAAGATGCCGTTATGGGGACGATTATTTCTCGCCGCTTCTCGTCACCATCGCCATCTTCTTAGGGGGCATCGTCGGCAAGACGCTTTACCGCGATAAGAAATCGATATTCCCCACCTCTTTCCCCACCAAATGGGCCTCTCCGATCCTTTTCATCGGCAAACACACTCTCATCATCTATCTGCTCCACCAAGTGGTTATCTTCGCCGTTGTCGGCATCGTCCTTCTTTCCATGGGAGCTAAAATAAAGGGTTTCTGATATGTCCAATGCCATAACCATCTACGAACAATTTCATAATACGGCGATCAAGCATGCCTCTAATATCGCCATCCGTTTCGAAAACAAGACGTATACTTACAAGAAAGTCGACCAATTAATTGAAAAAACGGCGCAAAAGCTAAGCCGATTGGGAATCAAGAAGGGCGATGTCTTGACCGTCGCCTTGCCCAATTGCCCCACCGCCGTCTTCCTTTTTTACGCCATCAACAAACTAGGGGCCGTCTCCTATAACGTCCAGCCTTTGACGCCGGGGGAAGGCATCGCCAAGATGATGGAATTCGTCTCCTCGCGTTACCTTTTCGCCCTTGACCCCGTAAGCGAAAGCGCCTTGCCTTTCCTTAGCGAGGATGTCATGACCATCGGCATCAATCCGTATGACGATGCGTCGGCATTAAAGAAAATGGGGTTCCATCTTAAATACGGGCATAAGGACAAACGCATCGTTTCCTTCTCTCGCATCCGTCCCTTAGCGTATGTTACGGTAGCGAAAGCGGAAGAAGGCGATGATGCCGTGTATTTAAATACCGGCGGCACCGGTGGCGAACCGAAAGTCGTCCGTTTGTCGAATAAGGCCATCAACCACGTGGGCGCCAACAGTTATCAGCTAATCGGAGGCCCCTACCAATCGATTCGCATCCTCACCGCCATCCCGCTTTTTCATATCTTCGGTCTGGAAATGGGCCTCCATACCCCTCTCTCCTTTGGCGGGGTGTCCGTGTTGATGTTGCGCTTTAAAACGAAGCAAGCCATCAAACACATAAAAAGAGCGGATAGCACCGTCATTCTAGGCGTGCCTCCCCTCTATAACGCCCTTCTTTCGCGCGACGCCTTCTATGGCGAGCACCTAAAGAAACAGATAACCGCCTTCATTGGCGGGGATTATGTGCCTGAGACTTTGCTTAACAAATGGAATGAGACAATGGAAAGATACGGCAGTCAGGCTCATCTTTACCAAGGCTATGGCCTAACGGAGGCGGGAGTAGCCATCGTAAGCACCAAAGGGCGCGATAAGAGAGGCTCGATAGGCACGCCGCTTCCCGGCATCAAAGTGAAGATCCTTGACCCCGATAACCATCAAGAAGTTAGCGATGGTAACCTAGGCGAAATCGCCATCGGCGGCCCTAGCCTCATGAGCGGCTATTACCATGACGACGAACGCAACCAAAAGGAATTGATTGTAATCGATGGCGAGCGTTTCTTCCTCACGAAAGATTACGGCTATCGCGACAAAGACGGCTTCGGTTATTTCAAGCAACGGATGAAAAGGGTCGTCAAAATCAACGGTGAGACCCTTTGCCCGAGCGAGGTCGAAGACGCCGTTTTGGCTTTAGACGAAGTCTTCGACGCCTATTGCTATAGCGTGCCCAACAAACGAAAAGGGGCCGCGTTTAGGCTGCTTGTGACCAAAAGGAAAGGCGATCACGGCAAGCAAGAGGAAGAAGTTCGCTCTTTAATAATCGAGAAAATCAAAAGCAGCTTGCCGCCGGCGTATCTGCCCGAAAAAATCTTCTTTGTCGAGAAATTGCCACGCACCCCATTAGGGAAAATCAATATTCAGGAGATCGAGAAAACGGCGGAATTCTTCGCCTAATAACGTTTCATTTGTTCTAAGAGAAGGCGAAAATCGGTGGCTTCGGGGAAACGATCGATTTCCCCTTCCTTAAGCCAAAATAATTCACCTTCTTCATTAGGATGCAATTCCCCTTCGAAATGGTTGCTTTTGAATAATAACGAAAGATGCCGAACCCCTTCCGAAGGAATATTCCATTCAAAATAGCCGCAAGGGATGAGGTCCTTGACCGTCAATCCCGTCTCTTCCTTCATTTCGCGAAGAACGCTGTCGCTAATCGATTCGTCCATCTCGACATGGCCGCCCGGGAAATTGATCCCCGGCCAATCTTGCTTCTTCCTTAATTGCACTAAGAAACTGCCATCGGGGCGGTAAAGCATGCATAAATTGGTAAGAATGATTTTGGGATTTGGCATGCTGCTATGATACGCCTTGCCTAGAAACAAGACAAAACCTAGAATTTGGAGGTATGCGAATCATCTTAAACAAAAACGAATTGCGCGAATGGGAAACCATTTCTCGTTCCTTGGATGAAACCATCGATGAAGCCCTTTATTGGAACGAAGTCCTTAAAGACGACGTCCCTTTGAAAGATTGGCTGCCTTTCGCCGATCCCTTGCCTTTAACGGCGTATCGGCAAGACGGGTACGCTTTAAAGGTGCGGCCCACCCCTTATAAAGAAGGCAACATCTCTTTAGAATACGGCCAATACGCCGCCAAGGAAGGGTTCGTTTACGATGAAATAACCTTCGATAAACGCACTTACCGAGAGCATACGCCCTTTGGGTATTTCTTAGAGCCTTTCCCTTTCTTGGCCTTGAAAGAAAATGGCCGCCCTTGGATGAGCGTGATCCCTCATGAAATCAACACCATGCGCGAGCATATCGAACTAGCGAATGGCCACGTCTTAGCCTTAGGGTTGGGATTAGGCTATTTCGCTTACCACGCCGCAAACAAAGATAACGTAAGCAAGGTGATGATCGTCGAGAAAGACGAAAGGGTAATCGCCGTCTTTCGAAAGAAAATTCTTCCTTTCTTCGAGAAAAAAGAAAAGATCGAGATCATCAAAGGCGATGCCATCGAATTCCTAAAAGAGCCAAGCGAATACGCCTATTGCTTCGCCGACTTATGGCATTTGCCCGAAGATGGGCTGCCTATTTATATCGCTTTGCTAAAGATGGAGGATAAGCACCCCGACACGATCTTTTCTTATTGGATAGAGCGGTCAATGTTAGCTTTGTTACGGCGTTCCCTCATCGTCCTTTTCGACGAGAACATCCATGAGAGCAAAAGCGATTCCGACTATCTCTTCTCTTCTTCCTTCAGCGATACGCTCATTAATGCGTGCTATTTCGCTTTAAAAGAGGAAACCATAGAAAATATATCCGATTTGCGGAAATTTTTGGAAATCGATAATCTCAGGCATCTAGCCAAGAAATTATCGCTTGGCTAATAAAAAGTCCATTTCGGGGTGCTTTTCGAAATAAGAAACGGCATAACTGCAGAGAGGAATAAGCAAGAAGCCCTCTCGTTTGGCTTTTTCGGATAGCAAAGAAAGTAACTTCGAAGCCACCCCTTGCCCTCTTAGCGATTCGTCGACGAAGGTTTTGCTGATGATACGAACGCCCTCTTCCTTCAAAGGAAAGTCGACGTAAGCCAAAAGGGCGCCGTCCTCCCCCACTAACGATATCCTCTCATCCGTTTCGATGTATCTTCTTTCGCCCATATCAGTCATTCAAAGAAACGGAAAACCCGAGTTCAATCCCATTGTCGAAGAAAGCGGCGAGGCGCGAAACGATTTTCTCGGGATCTTCGCGCATATCATGCTTAATCCAGTCAAGGATAATCCCCGCCAAAGCGAATTTATAGAAGTCGGTCGCGAATTTCTTATCGTCCTCGTTAAGGGCCTTGCCGGCATCCGAATGCTCCACCGCTTTCCGCAAAGACGGGGCCAATAATTCGTAAAGGAATTCCTGCAAATGCTCAAGGCTCACGCTGTGATAGATGTTCAAGATGAATTTCTTATCGCGTAGCATCAAATCGAAAAGGATCATAAAGCCCTCTTCCCAAGAGACGTCGCGGTCTTTGAAGTCGCTGAAGCGCTCTTTGGCTTCTTGGACGACCATCCATACGACCAAATCGGGAATATCGCGGAAATGATAATAAAAAGTCTGGCGGTTGACGCCGCATTCCTTGGCGATATCGCCAACGGTCACCCGATTGAGGGGTTTTTCGAGCAAGAGGTTTTTCAGAGCCTTAGCCAACGCTTGCTTAGTTAGAACGCTCATGGGACTATTGTAGCAAATACTCGACTTAAGATAACAACAAAGTGAGGCCTATTAAGAAGAACATGCATCTTTTTAACAATCGCTTCGCGCCTATATGACGCTTGCTAACAAATTCCTTTCCCGATATAACGACATTGTCACGAAATCTTTACTCAAGAACATTAAAATAAGATAATAACGCACATGGATAAAAGCGATCTCTTATCATGGGAAAAACACCCCGATCCGGCCTATGGCTGCATCAAATTCCATTACATTTACCACGATTATCCGATTTACCACGCCCACGATTTTTACGAATTCTTCATCTGCGTGGGCGGCTCATACCACCAGAACATCAATCTGAAAACCGTCGTTTTGAAGAAATTGGACGCTTGCCTCACCTCCTATAGCGCCCACCACTCCATCCACGAAGACATCCCCGATTCCAGCCACTATGGCATCATGATAAGGAAAGAGGATTTCGAATCGTTCATCGATTTCATCAACCCCTCCTTCCTCGAAGAGCTAAACAAACTCGATTATCAGGTTTGCTCCTTCTCGGAAGCCCGAATGAAGAAAGTGATCTCCTACCTTAATCAAATCAAGGAAATAGACGGCGATCCCCTTAAGCAAGGGGCCCTCACCAAACTTCTCTTGTTTAACCTTCTTGAGCCGATCATGGCACAAAACCAATTGCTCAAAGAAGAAAAAAGGCCGCAATGGCTCAATAACCTCATCATCGAGATCAATAGTCCCGATAACCTTAGTTGGAACGTCAGCGACGTCGTCGCCCATTCCAATTATTCGAAAACGCACTTAGCCCGCCTTTTCAAAGAAGAAATGGGTATTTCAATCGGCGAATATTTGCAAGAAATCAAAATCCAAAACGCCCGCGACATCTTAGTCAATTCCGATGTCTCTTTAGCGGAGCTTTGCGATATCATCGGCCATTCTTCTTTGTCGCACTTCTCTAACGTCTTCAAAAAGCATTACGGCATCGCGCCAGGCAAATACCGCACCGCTCATCGGCAAAAGGAATAAATCAGAAAGCCTCTAAAGAAAGGGAGGAGAAATCCGTTTCCTCGACGCATTCGATATCCAC
>CAVKTU010000026.1:0-12585 GCA_963659395.1 Holdemanella sp.
ATTCGAATAACGGGAAATTCCCGTTGAAATGACGATCGTTTTCTTCTCATCCCCTTGCACCGAATGGATGGTGGAGGCCTTAATCCCCTGAATCCCCTCCTTTTCTAGCAAGGCGTTTATAAGTGAGGCCTGATTGACGAAAGGAGTGATGATGGCGGTATCGGGATCGGGGTTCTTTTTGATATACGCCACCACTTTTTTCGCTTCCTCGAAATTTTGATTCCTTAAAGGCGGCTTAACATCGCTTTTGCCGGAGGAAAAATAAACCTCTCCTTCCTCTAAAGAAGAAGGAAGGCGCAATTGCTTATGATAGAAATATTCATTGCTGAAGGCGATGATCTTCTTGCCGCAGCGATAATGGGAACGAAGCAAGATGCGATTGCTGACTTTATCGGCCTTCTTCATAGTCGAAAGGATGGAATTCGACAGATAATCATAGGTCTCCGAAACCTTTAATTTATTCCGCATGTCCTCATTAATCGAGGGATCGAGCCCCGTCACCGGAAGCAACTGATCTTCGTCCCCAACCAACAATAACGACTTGCCACGGGCGATAGGCAAAAGCGATTTGGCGATATCCGCTTGCCCCGCCTCGTCCATGATGACGAGGTCGAAAAAGAAAGAAAGGGAACCCAATTTCTCACTTGAGAGATTGGTAGAGAAGATGATAGGGAAGACATCAGTCAATAATTTCATATTGCCATCGTCACGCAAGAAGGCGTTGAAAGAGGAAACCTGGCGGTCGCCTTGCTCGTTAAGCGCAATGCTTCTTAATTTGTCATAATGGGATGAGGATAGCTTGGCTAAATGAATAAGCGATGATTGATATAAGAATTCCAAGGCCTCCTCGTCTTTAGAGAGGGATACGAAAGCAGATATGATATCCTCCTCTTTCGTCTTAGGAATGGTCAAAAGCCTCTTTTCGATCCGTTCCCTTTCCTTATCGACGATCTTCTTTTTTAATGGCATCGTCATGACCTTATCCAAGAAGGAAAGATTTTCCTCTAACGCCTTCCTTTCTTGGAAATTGGTAAGGCTATCGACGGCGTAGCGATTCTTCTCTAACGCCTTCTTACGCAAACGCTCAAGCTCTTCTAAGGTGAACCGCTTCGAATAATCGCCTTTAAAAAGCGAAGCCAATTTGACGAGCGCTTGCTCATTGACTTGTCTATTGCCCAAGCGAAGATAAGGGAAAGGTATCTCCTTGCCCTTATAGAAGAAAGAAAGCTTCTTGGCGATGCCATCTAATGGCTTATTGTTAGAGGTAGACACCAAGACCGTCTTGGCATTAAAGAAACAAGAAAGGATGACATTAAAAATCGTAGAGGTCTTGCCAGTTCCTGGCGGACCTTGAACATAAGTCACTTTATTTTTGAGAGCGCTATAAATGACAAAGGCCTGATCGGCGTTGACGGAAGAATCGAAAAGGACGATGCCCGGCTTCTTACGTCCATTATCGGCATAGGAACTGTTGCCAAAGAAAGCCCGCAAAGGCGCTTCCAAAGAAGAAGATGACCACCTTCTTTCAATCTCCTCAAATAAGGAACCGTAATCAACTTGATATTCGCGGCATAGACAATAGAATTCCGGACGGCTATTAAGCGTTTCTTTGCGCCTGAGCGATTCCTTGATTAAAGCAGAGGCTTGCAAAAAATCCTCCATAAGGAGATTTAGGAATTCATAAGAGGATAATTCGGTGTAATTGGAAAGGGCGTGCTTTTTGCCATCGAGCAAGAAAGAAGGGTTTAACCTCAAAGACCCATCAAGCTCTAAAGTCCTGCTTTTGGGCGAGAAGGCGACGTTTTGATAGGCCAACACATACTTCTTGTCGCCGATATCGATGGATAGGCGCGAAAGGGCAAGTTCGTTATGTCGGTCATCCCATTCATCGATTTCCTCTTCCTTGACCACTGCCGCTAATGCATGCATCTGTTCCTCGGAAAGATGATAGACCCCTTCTCTTTTTAAGACCTCGGCATCAAGGCCCGTTAACATGGCGCTCCGCTTAACATATGGATCAGAATCGGCTTGGGCGCACAATTCGAGATATCTAAGGATGTTATTGTCGTAATTCTCATACTTAAGCCAAGCAAAAGAAGGGAGATCTGCATTGATTTTGCGAATTAAGGCTTCGTTGATGCCACCTGTGGTGAAATTAAGAACCTGAGCCGAGAGGATCCGCTCAAAAGGAAGAGGAACCTTTTCTAAGGTGTCGCAACCTTTATAGTCGTTATAGATGTCGCAATAGAGAATCTTCCTATTTGGATCGATGTCCATCACATAGCACCAAAAGGAGGTGATGCGTTTCTCCTTACGGGAATCAAAGGAAATAAGCAGCCATCTTCCTTCTTTGATCGACAAAGAGATGGAACGTTCGATGCCAATGGAAGAGCGTTTCTTTTCGTGCATGCGTCAAGTCGCTTTCTCGCCTAAAATCCTAACATATTAAACACGGTTATCAAAAACCAGAGCAACTTATCGGAGATTATTGAACCGGAATCCTTCTACGGCCTCAAAGCCGTGATGGGAACGACATATACCCCGTCTTCTCTTTTATAAGCCGCATTGCTTAACCCGCAAATGACACATAAGGAAGCGGCCGCCTGGCCGCTTTTTTTAGTAATTGCTTCGTTGATACGCAACAAATTGGCCGCAGCCGCGTCAATTTGATGAGCACCCAATTTAATTTCAATGCCACACCAGGAGCCGTCATTGAGTTCGATAACGGCATCAATCTCATTGTTGGCGTAATCCTGATAATGATAAATTTTGGCACCAAAACTCTCCGAATATGTATATAAGTCCCTTTCAACCAGCGATTCAAAAAGGAAGCCAAGCAACTCCAAATCGCCTAGCAATTTCTCTTTTGATAAATTCAACAAAGCACATGGCAAAGAAGGATCGACAAAATGGCGTTTTTCGCTTTGCTTAACGCGTAACGAAGATCTATTGCCATTTGCAAATGGAGGGATATTCTCCGCGATATACAATTTGTTAAACAAATCTAAATAATCCGTCACCGTATCGATATTTATGTCATCAAAATCTTTTTCCTTAATGTCATTTTTCAATATTCTGTTGGTGGCCGTGGTCGCTTCGTTTCTCGCTAGCGAGCGAAGCAACAACTCGATTTTGTGCTTGTCTCTTTTCACGTCGTCGACTTTATAAATATCCTCATTCAGGATCGATTTGACGTATTCCTTGGAGATAAGCACAGCCCGCTTTAAATCCATCCCATCAGCGGCTGGCCAACCGCCCATTAAGATGGATTCGATTATTTTGTCTAATCCGACCTCTCCCGTAAAAACGTTTTTAGCCTTATTTAAACAAATGTCTTCCAAGGATATCTCACCGCTAGATGTCCCCGATTCAAAAAGGGACATCGGCCTCATTCGCAAACGAGCGATTCTGCCCGTTCCCGAATGAATATATTTGCTTTTATCGACCGAGGCGGAGCCGGTTAAAATAAATCGACCTTTTAAATTTGCCATATCGACTTTGCTTCTTATCGCATCCCAAACCGCTGGAACTTCTTGCCATTCGTCAATCAAGCGCGGACATTCGCCGTCGAGAATGAGACCAGGATCTAATTCCGCTATCCTTCGGTTGTTGAAATTGCCACTAGGATCAGACAACAAAAACTCGCTGTTGGCATGATGTTTGCTAGTCCATGTTTTTCCACACCATTTCGGCCCCTCCACCAGCACCGCGCCAAACGTTTCTAAATACATCTCTAACGTCTTATCGATAATCCTTGGTTTGTAACCTTCCAACTTCATAATATTTCTCCGATGAAATTATTAATCATTCCGATAGATTTTGCAATTTCATTCCGATAGATTTTGCAATTTCATTCCGAGAGATTTTGTTTTATGAAGCGTCAAACAAGCAAAGCTCTTGATTTTATCTTTGAAGGCGATTGCCCCTTTTTACACGCACAAAACTCTATAAAAAGAACAACGTCCTTCCTTTTTCGATAGACGCTTAGCCTTAGATGTGTGTGAAATTAACGCAAATAGACGAAGAGGTTTGATTGGACACGCTAAAACTATAAGGAAAGAGATCGCTATTATTGAATTTGCCGTTATTTTGATAGCATTTAGCCAGTTTGGCGTTGGTATACGAGGAATTGCCAGTAACGGTATATAGACTCTTCATCAACCCGAAATTCCCTTCGAAATCCGGCTTAAAAAAGGAGGAACTGCCATCAGCCGGAAGGATGCTAATGAGGCGATTGGCAGAGCCATAGACGCCATCATCGGTATTGAAGTTGCTTTGGGCTACATCCAAAGAATAACTGCCTGTGTTGCTAGCGGCGATAAAGCCGTTATATAAGGTGGAGCCGTCTTTGTTCGTTTTCGAAAGGAAAGTTGGATCGTCGCTATATTTGACGTCGCTATACCCTGTGCTAGAGGCAACATAAGAGAAAACGCGGCTATCGACATGGAAAGCTTGTAAGCCGCTAGAGGAATAAGTCCCGCCATGACCATAATGAGTCGAGGAAAATTCAGGATAACCTGCGCTATCTTTCTCATTAAGCCCCGTCGGCGTGTAATACTGAAGAATCACGTATTCGTCATACGGCGTGCCGTTCCAAGCGCGCGAAGGGATAAGCAAGAAATCGCCCGTCTCAGTGAAGCTATTAAGCGTAATGGAGAAGGAACCTACGCCATTGACCACTTTGGGGGCGCACCAACCGAGCAGCATCTTGCTATAGGCATTATGGTCGCCAACATTGCAATCCATCATGTCAACCATTCCGCATGGCGCCTCGGAATAGTTGCCATTATCGTCGGTATCATAAGAATAATAATCGTCGAGCCCAAGCATATGCCCCGTCTCGTGAATGAGGGTATGAGTGTCGATATCAGGGCTATAATAGCCATTGGTGATCATGCTCATCGGACTCCAAAAATAGCGATTGGGAACGGGGTTATTTTTATTTGGATTTAAATCCACGCCCGTTGTATATGCCCACCATAAATCGCCATTATCGTCATAGCTTTTGTCGGTAAAATAAATGAGATCGATGCCATCGATGTATCCATCGCCATTGCTGTCGAAGCTTTGATTGAGATAGCCTTTGCTTTTGGCCCAGCTAACGACGTCCGTGAGAATATCATTTGTGTCTTTATAACCCTTATTCCCCTCGCCTTTTTCATAAGCCTTTTGGAAGGCGTCAGCCGAAAGGGAATAGGCAAAGGGATCGGTCACCGTCCCGGTGATATTAAGCTTTCCATATGAAGAGGTATGGTAATAGCTGGATAACGATTCCCATCCCGTGCTGTTCTCTTCGCCAAAGAAAGCGTTTTGAATGGCGCTTATATCATTAGAGGTAGGTTCATCGTCGCCAGAAAAATAAACTGGAACGACCAAGAGCTTCGGCGAGCCGATGGATGGAAGGTTGCCTGCTCCTAACACCCCATAATCCTCGAAATTATCCAACTGATATTTTTGAATGGACGACAAAGAAACCTCGTAATAGCCTTTTTCATCAATGGGATCGTCTTTCTTTCCCGAAGAGGCGATCTCTAGTTCCAATTTAACCAAGTAGAAGCGTTTCTTCTTCGCCCCTTCGATGCGAAGGGAGGTGGTTTGGCCGACCTTTTCGAAAAGGAGGTAATTATTCTCGCTATAGGAGGTGGCGATCACCTCTTTCGTGGAGGCGGAGAAAGAATCGGCGCTTAAAGTCAAGCTGGCTGCTTCGTCGCTATTATAAAGAGAGGCATAGGCCTTAATGGATCGGATGTCGATAAGAGAGGCGAAATTCAAAACCAAATATCCGTCCTTCTTCGCTGAGCTAAAGCGGGCGGCTTCGCCCGTGGCGCCATAACAAGCATCCACGGATATCGAAGAAAGCTCGATGCCGTTGCAAGTTATGGCGGAGGCGGTAATAAGATTAGCGGCAGTCGCGTTCATCGTCTCGCCAAAAAAGATGCTCGCTTGAAGGATGCTTGCTTCACTAGACGAAGAGGAACCGCTTTGGCTAGACGAAGAAGAAACATCTCCTCCCGGAATGCATGATGATAACGATAAGGCCATAAGCGAGCCCATTAATAGAAGATGCCGTTTGCCGTTTTTCATAATCTCATGCCCCTTATCACAAAGAAGATTTTTATGGAAAAGACGCCAAGAAGCAAACGCTTTTGCGTTAATAGATTGCTTATCCTCTTTACTCTTCCTTAAGAGAGAGGGTGTGTTGGCACATTACCTTACTTCGAAAATCATTTTGTTTTGGCAAGATCACTAACTAAAAACCAAAAAAATTCATGCCTCTTACTTCGTCTTTAATCTCGATTGGCAGCTAAGCGCTTAACGCATTGCGGACGATTGAAGCCTTTAGGCAAAAACGAGGAATTTCTTCGTTTTGTGTGTATTTTGACATTTTACGAATTCGTTTTGTGTGTATTTTGACATTTTACGAAGAATTTGCTTTAATAACCAGCGAGGAAAACTCCATGTCGGAATATCAATTTAAAAGAAAAATATACGATGAACTATCCAAATGGAACAAAGACGAAAACAAAGTGCCCTTGATAGTCGATGGGCTAAGGCAAGTCGGTAAAAGTTATATCGTCAACAAATTTGCCAACGACAATTACGAAAACGTAATCACATACGATTTTCGGTACAACCGAGATTTAAGAATGGTTTTCGAAGGAAACGTGGATGTTGATTCTATTATCAGAAAATCCGCCCCCTATTTCCCTGGCGCTCAATTCATACCACATAAAACCATCTTGGTTTTCGAAGAGATCGGCGATTGTCCTTTGGCGCGCACCTCGTTAAAAAGCTTTGCTTTGGATAAACGATATGCCGTTATTGCTACTGGAAGTCTATTAGGTGTTCTGAATTTCCGTAAGGAAGCCAAAATAGACGTGCCGACGGGTTATGAAAGAATCATTCATATGACCTCGATGGATTTTGAGGAATTCCTATGGGCCAATGGGTTAAGCCAGGAAAACATCGAAATTCTAAAAAAAGGCGTTTTAGATTTCCAAGAAATTCCCAACGCGTTATCGGAATACTACAAGGAGATGATTAGAAGATATGTAGTTATCGGCGGCATGCCAGAATCAATCAAAGAATTCTTAAAATCCAACAATTATCTGAATTCCCGCAATTATCTATGCGGCTTAATTCAAGATTATCGAGCAGATTTCGGCAGATTTATCGATAAAAATGGCAAAGAGCAAATCGATTACCGTCTCCAATCGCAAATCAACATGGTCTTTGATTCGATACCGGCGCAACTTGCTAGGGAAAGCGAGACGATGAAATTCAAATATTCCGAAATCAAACACGGCGGAAGAGCCGCAGAATTCGAAGAGCCTATCGCTTGGTTAGAAAAATCGGGGCTCATCATCCGATGCTTTAATCTAAAAGCCGTCGAAAGCCCTTTGGAATCCAACGCGAACAAAAATTATTACAAAGCTTTCGTCTCGGATATCGGTTTGTTGATGGCCACCTATCCCCTATCGGTAACACAGACCTTCCTAAATGATGAATTAGGTTCGAAAAAGGGTGCGATTTTCGAGAATTTACTTGCGATTTTCATCAACAAAAGCGGCTTGCCTTTGTATTGTTTCTCCAATGGTTGCGAACATCTCGAGATCGATTTCATCGTCGAAAGCAACGATGGTTTGATTCTATTCGAAGAAAAATCGACCAATGGCAAAATGGCGGCTTCGCGTGCCATCATGGAGGGCAAGGCGAATCAAAGAGCGAGCAAATGCTATAAAATTATCAAAGAAAACTTCGGAGAAGGCTCCTTTTACACAAGCGTTCCGCAATATGCCGTTTCCTTTTTACTGGACGACATCAAAAAGGAACTCGATAAAGGCTATTATTTCGAACAATTAGAGTGTCCTTCCATATGACGTGCGAATACATCCCAAAGCGCAATTGCGCTTTGGGATTATCTTAAAAGACAAAAATCCATATTTTGCACAACGTCCATGAAGATGCCGATGTTATCTGATTTTTTGCCCATGGCTTCCCTTCACCGCAGACGAATAAGTAAAAGCCGCCTTCGCCTTCCGACGTCTCAAAATAGGCTTTGATTGTCTTGCGGCCCGAAAACGGGCCATCGAATTATATCGCGGAGGGTGCCGATTTCATGAACACTGTGCAAATATGGATTTTGAACTATAAAACCATCCAACGCCCATAACGTTTCCCATTAACCCTTTTGATCCGTCCGTTCTCTTTCATGGCTTTAAAAATGTTTTTTATTGTTCGAATAGAAATGCCCATCTCGCTAGACAATTGATCAGCGGTTATATAAGGATTTTCTTTGATTAAATCTAATATTTTCGTTTCTCTAGAAACGTTTTCGCATGCTATAACGGCAATATGCAGGCCCCTATTGTGCAAGACATTGTTCTCTCTCAATAAGAGGTTTCTTAAAAATTTGATCAAGTACGATCTGTCTTCGAACACCCCCTTAACAACATTGTTGTAATTGGCCCTCACCAAAGAATTTCTAAAATACCAGGAATGCTTGGCAAAAGTATCGTTAGTAACGTCAAATCCGATGCTCCGCAAATATTTGATGAAAAACACCGCGGTTGTTCTTGTGTTGCCTTCCTCAAAAACATGGATTTGCCAAAGATTGGCTACGAATAAGGCAAGATGGTCGATAGCCTGATCCATCGACAATCCCTTATAACTGAATTTCCTTTCTTGTTCGAAATCATATTGAAGAATCATTCCCAAATCTCGATAATCGCCATAGGTTACAGAATCACCGTCCAAAACCCATTCGCTCTTAGAAAAGTTATATTTTCTAATCTCACCGGGATGTTCCAAAAGACCATCAAAAAGAATTTTGTGAATGGTCAATAACTGCCCCACAGTGAAAGTAAAAGAATCTTCAGAAATCATTTTTGCTATACGAACAGCTATTTTGTCGGCTTCTTCGGTTCTGTCCTGTTCATTAGGTTTGCTCTTATAATACGAGGAAACGATATCGTCTAATTCTTCCAACGATATTTCGCCTTTTATATACCTATCCGCCTCATTTAGAAAACGAGCGGAATTCTTAAGCCGATCAACATCTTGTAGACCAACACCCGTTTCAATAACGTATTTATTCTTGTCCTTATTTACCATAACGATATTATGCAATACGCATTCCAAAGTGCAATCCCAAAGTGCAATTGCACTTTGGGATTGCCTTAAAAGACAATATCATCTTACGCGGCGGCGGAAAAACATCCTTGCTCTACTCGACTATCGCTTAACAATAGCGAAGACAGAACGAGCATTTTAAAAGCCTGGCTCGATGGCAGTTTGTTTTTCAATAAAAAGCCTCCAAAAGGAGGGGATACTAAAAGCTCGAGAGATTTGGCGCGCCCGAGGCGATTCGAACGCCTGACCCCTTCCTTAGGAGGGAAGTGCTCTGTCCAGCTGAGCTACGGGCGCAGCGCGATTAGTTTATAATAACCTTGGGCAAAATGATACGGCTACTTTTTCGCTTTAAATGAAAAATTGCCTCAATCTTCATAGATAATTCCTTAACGAAAAAAGGCTTGATAGAGACCTACCAAACCTCTGTTTTCAAATGGTCGGAACGACGGGGTTCGAACCCGTGACCTCCTGGTCCCGAACCAGGCGCACTACCAAGCTGTGCTACGTCCCGCTTTGCGAAAATCGCGGTTAAAACTATAGCATTCTAAAAGCTGAAATCAAAGAGAGACATTTGGTTAGATTCCCCTAGCCCCTCTAGCGCTCCAACATCATCTAGGGCATCGATAATCGCCCCGCCGATGGTGTAAGCTTGCCCCGAGGGATCGCGTAGCCTCTTAACGCGGTCAACTAAATCTTCTTTGGAAAGGAATTCCCCTTCTTCCCTCGCCTTGACGATCCCTTCGGCTGAGCGTTGAGAGAAATTGGGAATGCAAGTAAAAGGCGGTATTACAGAATTACGGTCGTGCGAGACCTTCCACATC
Source organism: Holdemanella sp. (assembly GCA_963659395.1). Taxonomy (GTDB): domain Bacteria; phylum Bacillota_I; class Bacilli_A; order RFN20; family CAG-826; genus UBA4951. Next base: position 9,954 of record CAVKTU010000026.1, read on the forward strand.
ACGCTGTCGGATTCCATCAAATTGACGTTTTCGATGGTATATCCGCGCTCAATCATCTCCAGCGCCGCGGTGAAGGATTTAAGTTTTTCGTCATCAGTGTCGTTGGTCTCGTGTTTAGCGCTTCGCGATTGGATATCCTTAATGCCAGCCATGATGGCGTCAATGCCGCCTGACATAACCTTAATGTCGAAGGAATCGCAACGGGTAAAGAAATAAGTGGCATAGAATTCCAAAGGACGGTAGACCTTATACCACGCCACGCGCAAAGCGGCCATGACGTAAGCGGTCGCATGGGCCCGTGGGAATAAATAACGAATCTTCCGGCAGCTATCGATATACCATTCGGGGACTTTCGCCTTCCGCATCGCTTCCTCGAATTCCGGTTTCAAGGGGTTACCTACCTTGTTTTTACGGACATATTCCATGATTTTGAAGGCAATCGAGCTATCTAACCCCATTTGGATAAGGTAATTCATGATATCGTCGCGGCATCCGATGACTTGCTCAAGGCTCTTGCCCGACAAAATCAAATCCTCGGCGTTGCTATTCCAGACATTCGTGCCATGGGATAGCCCGGAAATGATCAGCAAATCGTTAAAGGTTTTGGGCTTGGCTTCCTCTAATAGCCCTTGGACGAAGCCGGTGCCGAATTCGGGGAGAGCGATGGCTCCCGTTTTGAAATTCAAACGATTTTCCTTCAATTTGAGTGCCTTAGGCGAAGTGAACAAAGAAAGGACTTTGGGATCGTTCATTGGGATTTCGCGGAAATCGACGCCCGTTAATTCGTGCATGATACGCAAAGCCATCGGATCGACATGGCCGAGTTCATCAAGCTTCAAAACGGTGTCGTGCATCGAGGCGAAATCAAAATGGGTGGTAAGCCATCCGGCGCTAGGATCATCGGCAGGGTATTGATAAGGAGTGAAATCGTAAATGTCCATATCGGCAGGGATAACGACAATGCCGCCAGGATGCTGGCCTGTCGTGCGTTTGACGCCCGTGGCTTTTTCGGAAAGATAGCTGATATAGGCTTGATCGTCGCTTTCGGGCAAGGTCCCCAAGACTTTTTCATAATAGTCTTTGACGTACTTAAAGCAGTTTTTGCTTTCCGCTTTAGCGATGGTGCCCGCCCTAATAACGTGAGGGGAAGAAACGCTTTCGCCTTTGCTATAGGCCTCATTCTCTTCCGGCGTGCTTAAAAGTAGTCGTGTCTCGTCATGGGCTAAATCCAAACGGTCCTGTGGGAAATTAAGGTCAATATCCGGAACCTTTTCGGCATGGAAGCCCAAGAAGGTTTCGAAGGGGATCGATTGGCCGTTGCGTAGCATCTCCTCGCCGCATTCTGGGCACTTTTTCTTAGGCAAATCGAAGCCGCTTCGCAAAGACGGATCATCGGCCCACTCGAAATGCTTGCATTTGGGGCATAAATAATGGGGCTTAAGAGGGTTAACTTCGGTAATCCCAGCCATATTGGCGGCGAAAGAGGAACCGACTGATCCGCGCGACCCGACGAAAAAGCCCTTGGAATTGGCCCATTTAATCAACAAATGGGCAATATAATAGGTGACCGAATAGCCGTTGCTGGTGATACCGTCTAATTCGCGGTCTAGACGGCTTTTGATTTCAGGATCGGGATGATCGCCATATGTTTTTTGCAGATTTCCATAGCAAATCTCCCGTATTTTTTCTTCCGAACCAGGCAAATTGGCATCTGGCGTATACAATTTTCCCTTCAAAATATGAATGTCCGAAGAGCACATATCGGCGATTTTATTGGTGGCGTCCACGACAATCTCTTCGCATAAATCCTCTGGCAGCCACTTCTTAAAAGAATCTAGCATATCCTCGGTGCTACGAAAATGCTGATCGGGGTTTTCGAAATGAGGGCTCTTGAGCTTCTCGCGATGTAAGTAGCATAAAGGATGGGTGCCTCCGCCTAAGGCCTTGGCGTTGATATATAATTCACGAAGAATTTTATCTTCCTTGTTGACGTAATGAGTGTCGCCCGTGGCCACCACCGTTTTACCAAGCTTTTTGGCGATATCGATCATCGAACGAAGGGCGGGAACGAGATTCTCCTCTCTCATTTCCTCGGTATCGATCAAATAGGAATAATTCTCGATTGGTTGGATTTCCACGTAATCGTAGAAAGCCATATCCCTTTCTAATTCCTCTTCGCTTCTTTCGGCGGCGTCTTTAAAGAGCTCGCCATTATAACAAGCGGAACCATAAAGGATGTTCTCTCGATAATCCTTAAGGTCATCGATGTCGATTTTCGGAGTGGAACCCGCCGCCATATAGACGGTTTCGCTTTTGCTGACTAAACGATACAGGTCTTTAATGCCCTCTTGGTTTTTGGCCAAAGCCGTCACGTGGAAAGTCCTTAAGTGCTTATAAACATTGCGGTTATTGATTTGCAAAGAAGCCAAAGCGCGGTGCGTCAAGAAGCGGTTCTTTTCTCTTTTTTCTAAAATAGTGAGAGCCGATTGCCAGACGGAATTCAGGACTTCGGCGTCATAATCGGCGCGGTGGGCGTCATCAGAATCGTAGATATCCAATTTCAAATTCCGTGACAAAGCGCCGAGGTTATGACGGGCGGATTCGGGGAAGAGATAATAAGAGAGGGCCAAAG
>CAVKTU010000027.1:0-12442 GCA_963659395.1 Holdemanella sp.
GGATGCTGATTGCGAATTGTCCTTGACATGGGGTACACATTACCACGTCCTTATTTCCGAATTGGCGTAATTGTTTGAGCTCGCTGCATATCTATGCGCGTTTATCGCTTGATTAGCCAGCAACGTATAGTTGCCAGAAGAATCGCTGGTTAACACACGCCACAAGATTGGCTCGACCTTGAAATATTTGGTCAAACCATCGCCAATTGACGTGCCATCCGAATAAGTATAGGACGAAGAATAAGCGCTTACTTTTTGTTTGGCATATTCGTTGCCATCGCATTCGTAATACCCGCGGCTGTTCGTAACGGTAACTGCCTTCAGTTTGTTAATGGTATCATCATTGGAAACGACACTTTGTGGATAAGAACCAAAATACATGTATTGCTTTGAATCCATTTCGAAAACCTTGTACATCTCAGCCCATTTAGCATATAAGACGGTGTTCTCTCCTGGCATCTTAGTCATATTGACTTTATTTTCCAACGTCTCATCGCTAAACCACCCGACGAATATAAAATTGGTTTTCGTTGGAACTGGTAGAGCAACGGGGTCACCATACGCTCCGCTTATAGAAGAGACCGCGCTTCCGCCATTAGTCGCAAATGTTATTGTATAGGTATTGGCGGTCGCTTTGGCATATAAATCCAAATTACCAGTACTTCCTTTGATAATCTGCGTTATCTGGTAATTAAACTCGGCATCCGTATACCAACCATCAAACACGCCATATGAAACATTTGGGTTCTGCAAAGTGATGGTCTCGCTAGCAATGTTGTATGTAGCCGGATTTGCGGAATTGTTGGTCGTTCTAATATCCAAATGATACGTTATCGTGTAAGTGATTAGTGACCATTTAGCGTACAAAGTCCCATTAAAGGCGGGCATCGTGTCTCCCAATTCGAAATATGAAGTCAAAGAAAGAGAGGAATCGGTATACCAACCGACAAACGAATACCCTTTCCTGTTTGGATGAATGGAGATTTTATCGCCGTTTTGAGCGACTAAATCATCAATTGGGTCGCCGCCGTTAGTCACAAAACTTATCGTATAAAGCATCCCAACGAATTTTCCTTCAATTAGCAAATCTTCGTTCCCAACGTTAAAAACGTATGGATTGTCTTTTGAAAGCAATTCACCATCGACATACCATCCTTTGAAAGTGTTGTCTGCATTTGGGGTCGCCGTCAGCATTACCTGACTGCCATATTCATAAGTTCCGCCACCGCTAACGCTGCCTTTGGTTGTTTCGGAGGCATAAACGTTTACATTGAACTCCTTCCATTTAAATTTGGCGTTCAAAGAGGCGTTGCAACTAGGCATTGCAAATGCGTACGATGCGGATGACGAAATCAAAGTGTCATCCATGTACCAACCAACAAACTCAGCTCCTTCGGCCGGGGTCGCCAGCAAATTGACCTTTTCTCCACTCGAATAATTCCCGGAAACATCGTGAACGGTCCCTAAAGTTTCATTTGAAGACCTAACTTCAAGTCTAAATGAATCCCATCTCGCCACCAATTTATAATCGTTGCTCGGCATGACGAATTCATAAACTGCGTTCGTTTCAATCAGCACCCCGTCTTCATCAAACCAGCCAAGGAACGGCGTCTCCGTAGATGTATAAGCCGCAATGGCCGCGTTGGATTTGTATTTTACTTTTGCTTCTTGACTTTCAAGAAATACGTTACCGATTCCTTTTATCATCACTAATCCAAGCGTTTTGTTGTATGATTCAACGCTCAACGTATAAGACTCATAATCAAATTTAGCCAGAATGGTAACATCTTGGCTCCACATCTGGAACGAATAGGATAGTTGTTTTGACAATAACGTCCCGTCTTCATAACACCACCCAAGAAAGGCGTAGCCGTTGTTCACTTCAACACTTAGCGTAACGTTGGTATTGTAGTTGTATTCGCCCTCGCCACTAATTTTGCCGGCTCCAGGCATGTTTGTGGTAATCGTCATCTTGGCTGTGTTCGCATATAACGCTACAAACTTCATCGTGGGAGCCATCTTAGGATTAGCCAATTGATTGCCTTTTTCGTCAAATATCTTTATCCCGTCATATGACCATCCGCGGAAGTTGTAGCCTTCTTTAACGCAGTCGAAGAAAAATATATCGCTCGTCAATGTTTCGACAGTCTTCGGCCCTTTATATGACGGCGAAGTTCCTCCATTAAGATCAAAATCGATTGTATAGGTTATTTTTTCCGAAGCAGATCGACTAGAGGAAGCAGAACTATCGCGAGTCGACGAAGTGACAGAACTGTAATTCGCCGAATCGGACGAATGATTGCCAGTGCTGCAGCCAATCAAAAGCAAAGCAACAACGGCACCAAATAATAGCTGCTTGAACTTCATAAACGAAAACCTCCCAAAAATAACATGGGCATCGAAATTCTTAGCCCCACACAAAAATCCTATTTCAAAAAAAAAAAAAAAAACAAGTCCTATTTGCGATGGTTGCTAATAAATTGATGATTTTGTAAAACACAGCAGATAATTCTGCAACCATTCGGCAGAAACGCCAATATCGCTTGCTATATTTAGAAAAAGCACTAAACGTCACACTCGAACACGACACATCCTAAAAAATCGAATTAAAATCCGCTCATAAACCTTCTTTATAAATGTCCTCCAGAGTGAAAAACAAAAAATACGGATAGGTCTCTTGCAATTGGAACCCGCTTCGGGAAATGAAGCCATATTGGCAAGGTTCAAGCGTTGTTTGGGATATTTGCGATATCTCCTCTTTTATCGCTTTATCCGTAACTGGATTCTCGCTATATTTGCATTCGAAAAACACATAGCCATTCTTGATTTTGCCTACCACATCGAATTGGCCGTTCTTCTTATCTTTCGGGGCGTCATACCAATAAGTCCCTATATCTAATAGAAATGGCGCAATCTCTTTTTTGTTGTTTCTCCTAATCAAAAACTCCTTAGCGATCTTTTCGAAAACCAAAGGCGCTACCCTCTTATCAAGTTCTTCATCGATAAAAACGTCATAAAAAACATCGTCATCCAGGATTTTATGCGACGATTCGTTGCGGTATATAAAAGCGTAATAAAACTTGATGCATTGGTCGCTAATGCGGTAACCCGCTTTATGTTTGTTGTTCTTATCGTTGATGGGGGAAACGTATTCAATAAGGTCCATCTCCAATAATTTGGATAAGATAGCCGACAAGGCCGCTGAGGAATCCAAGCGACTTTTAGATAGGATATCGGAAAAATGGAAGGCCCCTAAGGCGATGCTTTCGAAAACGATATTCGCCCCGTTTATTTTTCTAAATTCGCTTCTTAGATAGACATCTAGGAAATCTTTGAGGCCAGAAAAACGTCCGCTAAGAATGTTGATGATGTTTTCTTTGACGGGGGAAGTTTCCCTGATTTGCGCATTATAAAACGGCACCCCTCCGAAAACGGCATATAGCTTCACCTTATCCATAGGCGCTAAAGTTGGGTAGAATTTCGCCGCATCATAATAATCCATTTGCCTTAAGAGAATGGAACTAGAAAACCTCATATATAACGGATTGTCCTTTTCCTGCAACGAGGACATGATGGAAACGCTGCTACCAAGCAAGAAGAATTTAATCTGGGTGCTCATCGCATATTTATCGATAACAGCTTGTAATTTCGAATCGCATCCTTTAATCGATTCTCTGATATAAGGGTATTCGTCGATGACGAAATAAAGCTCTTTCTGGGTAGCGTATTCAAATAAGAAACTAACGGCATCCATGAAATATTCGAAATGAAGATAAGGAAGGTTCAATGTTTTTCGGATGGCCTCTTCAAGGAGGCGAGCGTTATCGCTTTCGCTAGATTCCCTGCACTGATAAATGACGCAGGGAACGCTTTTGTTCATTAAGCAATGCTTAACCAACTCGGTTTTTCCTATGCGACGACGCCCATAGAGGATACACGCTTGGTAACCGTCTTTCTCTAGAATGCTATTAATGACCTTTTGTTCTTTTTCCCTGCCGATGAACTTCATAATATATCCTCTTATATTTAGTAAATCATAATTTAGTAATTTATGTTTTACAATATTATTTTCGTGCAACTCCTCTATTTTTGATGATTTTTGTTTACCTGCTTTTTTAGTGTTTAAAAATTGAATTAGAAAAATAGAGATTTTTTTGAAACATTCCGATAAACAGCGGATTTCCACTAAAAATATGGGTTAGTTTTTTCTCTAAATATGGGTTAGTTTTGATTGAAAATATGGGTTAGTTTGATAAAATAAGGACAATTGGATGCCATAAAGGAGACGTCAATGAAGAAATTGGTGGACAAAAACAAATATAAGAAGAGAATCATCGATCCCATTATCGAGAAATACCTGCAAATCTTCGGCGCCGTCTGCGTAGAAGGTCCGAAATGGTGTGGCAAAAGCTGGACTTCTTCCTATCACGCGAACAGCGAATTTTTGGTCGGCGATCCTCGTGGCAATTTCTCCAACCGCCTTTTTGCCGCAATGGATCCATATGCGGCATTAGAGGGGGCGTCGCCTCGCTTAATCGACGAATGGCAAGAAGTCCCAAGCCTTTGGGACGCGACCAGGGCGTTCGTCGATAGAACCTCCAAGAAAGGACAAATTATCCTCACCGGCTCTTCCACGCCGCAAGAGAAAGGGATCTTGCATACTGGCACCGGACGAATCAAAAACTTACGAATGAACACGATGTCCTTGTATGAATCTGGCGATTCTAATGGATCAATCTCGCTTAAGGATTTGTGCGAACATCGCTCTTTTCAGCCTCAAATCTATGACGAGACGTCTCTCTCTAAGATAGCTTACCTCATCGCCAGAGGCGGATGGCCCGCAAATATAGGAGTCGACACATCATCATGCTTAGAAATCGCCATCGGCTATATGGAAAACGTCATCAAGACCGATTTGAAGAAATTAGATCCAGACATAAGTTACAATGAGCAAAAAGCGAAACTGATCTTAAGGTCGCTAGCAAGAAACGAATCCACCACCGCCTCCAATCAAAGCGTTCTTGACGACATCGTCGAAAACGACGCCGAATCCATCAGCAAAAGCACGTTGGTGAAATACCTAGATGCGCTAAAAAGGATGTTTTTGATTAATAACCAAGAACCCTTCTCCCCTAATATCCGCTCCTCATTGCGCGTCAAACAAATGGAGAAACGGCACTTCGCCGATCCCGCTATGGCATGCGCTCTTTTGAAGCTGACGCCAAGCAAAATGCTAAACGACTTGCGGACGATGGGCTTTATGTTTGAAGGAATGGTAGAAAGGGATTTAAGAATATACGCCCAAGCAATGGGCGCCGAGCTTTTCCACTACCAAGATTACAAGGATAATGAAATCGACGCGGTTATAGAATTAGATGACGGCTCCTGGTGTGCCTTCGAAATAAAGCTAGGTCTTAATCAAGCGGAAGAAGGATCCAAGAACCTAACCAGGGTTTGTAACGATATCGTCTCACATGGTGGCAAAGCCCCGCTCCTTAAGGGCGTGATATACGGCGTAGGGAATATGGCTTATCAAAACGAAGACGGCGTTTATATCTTCCCCATCACGGCCTTAAAAGATTAAAGCTTATTTCTTTTCCTTCCTTTGCCTAGGGAAGAAACGATCGTATTCGGCTTTCAGTTTTTTCTTGGATACATGTGTATAAATCGTCGTCGTATCGAGCGACTCATGCCCCAAAAGGGTTTGAATCAGCCTTAAATCGGCGCCATTATCCAATAATCTGGTCGCGAAGGTGTGGCGCAGTTCATGAGGGTGTAAAGACAAATACGTCCCGCACCTTTTATCTAATTCCTTGAGGATATGTTCTAACCCTCGGACCGTCAAATCCCCGCCCCTGGCGTTCAAAAAGAAAGCCTCCCCCGGTTTCTTCCCCTTCGCTTTAGCCGCCAAAAGAGGGCGCGCTTCCTTCCAATACCTCTCTAATGTCGTCAGAGTGTCCTTGCCAAAAGGGACGAGCCTTTCCTTCGAGCCTTTGCCGTATATACGGATAACTCGGCCCCGCCAATCGATATTGCGGTAACGGAAGGAAACGAGTTCGCTTGCCCGTATCCCCGACGCCAATAGAAGCTCTAAGATAGCTTGGTCACGAAGAGCCAAATTATCCTTCCTTTCTTTGTTGGCGGACAAGATGATCTCCGTCTCCTGCGGGCTCAATAAATCGGGGAAATGGATAGACGCCTTAGGGCTATGAACGGTTGGAAAAGGGTTTTTGCTAAGATATTTCTCTTTTTCCATGAACGCATAGAATCCCCGCAAAGAGCTCATCCTCCTTTGGATGGAACGTTTAGATAGGCCTTCCTCTAATTGATATGCCAAGAAAGAACGGATGTCGTTACGGCTTAGATTATCAAAAAGGAGGCCGTTGGCGAGCAGGTAATCGAAGAAGACGTCGATATCCTTCGTATAGCTATCGATCGTCCTTTGGCTATAGCGCTTCGCCCGTAAGAGGGAGATATATTCGGCTTCTGGCTTGTTCATGGCGGACCCAATTAGCCATTATGATAGCATCTTAACTACGCTTCTTCGTCAACGGAAACGATTGCCCGATATTCCTTAATCGCCGCGATAGAGGCAAGGACCATCCCTTCCCTCTCTTCTTTCTTGCTCTCCCCAAAAAGCGACCAATTGGCGTTCATCGGGGCAAAATAGGCCCCTTTAGCGTGCAACACATAATTCAATAAGGCCCCTAGGACGCTGCTTTTAGGGGCTTCTAGGAAAGGAAGGCCTTCCGTTCTCCTAGCGGCATTGATGGCGGCGACGATCCCCGAGGCGGCGCTTTCGACGTAGCCTTCCACGCCTAATAGCTGTCCCGCTATAAAAACGTTATCGCGTTTGGCCAATGAAAGATCCTCATTGAGGGAAAAGGGGGCGTTGATATAGGAATTGCGGTGCATTAAGCCATAACGGACGAATTCGGCCTTCTCTAATCCCGGAATCAAGGAGAAGACCCTTCTTTGCTCGCCATAAGTGAGGTTCGTTTGGAAGCCGACGATGTTATAGAGGTCTCCTAAAAGGTTATCTTGGCGTAATTGCGTCACCGCATAGGGCCGCTTCTCCCCTTCTTTCTCTAACCCAAAAGGTTTTAACGGCCCGTGCCGAAGCGTCTCCACCCCTCTAGAGGCCATCGCCTCAAGGGGCATGCAACCTTCGAAATAACGGGTATCGAATTCGTGGACTTCGGCGCGCTTAGCTAGCAAAAGCTCATTGACGAAACGATAATATTCCTCACGGCTCATCGGGCAATTGATATAGGCGTCATCCCCCTGCTCGAAACGGGATTTGTAATAGGCTTTAGAGAAATCGATGCTTTCCTTTTTGACAATCGGCGCCGAGGCATCGAAAAAGGAAAGGTTCTTGGCGCCGATGATATGGGAAAGCTCTGCCAATAATGAATCAGATGTTAATGGCCCCGTGGCGAGAATATAGATTCCTTCCTTAGGCAAAGAGAGGCATTCCTCCCTCACCAAACGAAAGGCGGGAAAGGAAAGCAATTTGTCAGTGATGCCTTTCGCGAAGGCTAGGCGATCGACGGAAAGGGCGTTGCCTGAAGGGACTTCGGAATGAAGAGCCTCCTCCATCATGATCGAGCCAAGTAGCCGCATTTCTTCTTTTAGGAGGCCGCAGGCATTGTCTAGCCGCTTGCTTTTAAGGGAATTCGAACAAACAAGTTCGCCTAAATAGCCCGTTTCATGGGCTTTGTCATCGAAAGACGGCCGCCTTTCGTACATGGTGACGGCATATCCCCTTTTAAGGAGATAATAAGCCGCTTCGCTACCCGCTAAGCCACCGCCGATGATCGTGATTTCTTTCATTAGGACTTTTTGCTTTTATCGGCTTTGTTATCGAGCCATTCGTGGTAATGGCATTTGGGGTAATTGGTGCAGCCGAGGAAATCGACCTTCTTGCCGTGCTTCATCACCAAATAGCCATCTTTGCATTTGGGACATTTCTTGACGTAATCCTCGGGGGCGTAGGAGGTTTTGCTTTTCTTTTTGCTCGCCTCTTCGGCGCCTTTGATATAGTGGCAATGAGGATAACCGCTGCAAGCGATGAATTCCTTGCCTTTCTTATCGTGTCTGATGACTAATGGCTTGCCGCATTCAGGACATAACTCACCCGTCTCTTGCGGCGCTTCCTTTTCCTTCTTTTGGATATAGTGGCATTTGGGATAATTCGAACAGGCGACGAAAGAGCCATAACGCCCTTTCTTCACCACTAACGGCGCTCCGCACAAGGGGCAATTCTCGCCCGTCTCTTGTGGCGGATCTTTATACATCTTCTCCGCCACTTCGTCGAATTTCTTGATGAAAGGTCCATAGAAGGCATTCATCGCATCGAGGCGCGAGAGGCTCCCCTCTTCAATCCGGTCCAGCTCATTTTCCATATTGGCGGTATATTTGGCGCTTACGATTTCCGGGAAATATTTCTCGAGCACGATGGTGGTACGGCTTCCTTCTTCGGTCGGGGTAAGCACGCCGCCTTTCGAAAGCACATAGCCGCGGCTGATAAGCGTTTTGATGGTCGAGGCATAGGTGCTCGGACGGCCGATGCCCTTCTCCTCCATCATCTTGACGACCTTCGCTTCGGTGAAACGGGCCGGGGCTTTGGTCATCTTCTTTTCCATGTCCTTGTCTTTTAAAACATACGTTTCGCCCTCTTTCAAAGGCGGCAAGACCTTAGCCTCCTCTTCCTCAAGCTCCCCGTATAGCGCTTCATAGCCGTCGAAGATCTTGCGGGTGCCCGTGGCCTTGAAAAGCAATCCGTTCGCCTCAAAGGAAGCGACGGATACCTCATTGACCTTGTCCGTCATCAAAGACGCCAAGGCGCGGTCATAAATCAAACGATATAGCTTGGCGGCGTCGGCATCGACGTATTTAGCCACCACATCGGGGGTACGATGGGTGCCCGTCGGGCGGATGGCTTCGTGGGCGTCTTGGATCCTCTCCTTGCTCTTATTCTTCTTGATATAGCCTAAATAATTCGGGCCGAAGCGCTCCAAAATGAAGGGCTTGGCGTGCCGTTCATAGAATTCTTGGCTGATGCGCGTGCTATCGGTACGCATGTAGGTGATGAGACCGACATGCTCGCCGTCGACGTCTAAGCCCTCATAAAGCCGTTGGGCGATCGACTGCGTCTTGTTGGTGGAGAAATGAAAACGGTTGTAGGCCTCTTGCTGCATGGTGCTGGTGGTAAGAGGGAGTTTGCTGGGAATTCTCTTCTTGGCGACTTCTAATTTGGTAAGGGGGTAGGAAGGAAGGAGCCTCGCTAAGATGGCATCGGCCTCTTCTTTGCTATGGATGGCGACGGGTTTGCCGTCGACTTTCTCCAAGGAAGCCACCAATTTCTGGCCGTTGATATCCAAAACGATATCTAAAGTCCAATATTCCTCGGGAACGAAATTTTTGATTTCCTCATCATTATCGACGATCATCCGAAGGGTGGCGCTTTGGACGCGACCGGCGCTTTGGGCGCCGATTTTCTTTTGGAGCAAAGAGGATAGCTTAAAACCGATGATGCGGTCGTACATCCTCCTCGTCTCTTGCGAATTGACGAGGTTCATATCGATATGATCGTCGGTTTGGATGGCCTCCAAAATGGCGTGCTTGGTGATTTCTTGGAAGCGAAGACGTCGCGTATCCTGGATAGAAAGGCCCAAGACCTGAGCCAGGTGATAAGAAATGGCTTCCCCTTCGCGGTCGGGGTCGGTGGCAAGAAGCACTTCATCGGCCTTTTTGGCGGTCGCCTTCAAAGAGGAGACGATCCCTTTTTTGTTTTCATTGATGACGAAATCGGGCTTAAAGCCATGTTCGATATCGATTCCTAAGCCGCCCTTGCCCTTGACGCTTAAATCGCAAATATGCCCTTGCGAAGCCATAACCTTATAGTCAGGGCCTAAAAAATTACCGATGGTATCACATTTTTTAGGGGATTCGACGATAATCAACTTCATAGAGAGGGGCCTTTCGCGTTAGTAAGTCTAGGAACCAGCAAGGCGCTTGTCAACGCCATAAAAAGCGGCTCGCCTATATATAAATAAGGTAATTATTTATAAGGCTTCGGAAATTTTTTCTAACTGGCGCGTTTCCTTTTTCGCCCCGATCATTAGCAAGGCGTCCTCCGCCGATTCGATCATATAGGCGCCGTCCTTGATCAACATATTGCAACCGCTTGAAACGTCGGCGTTATAAGGCACGCACCCCACCTCTTTGTTTAAGGATAATCCATAGGAAGCGGTGATGAGGGTGCCGCTTTTCTTAGAAGCTTCGCCTAGCAATATTCCTGCGCCAAGGGCGGCCACCAAACGGTTTCGGGCGGGGAAATTCTCCTTTGACGGTGCGACTCTCCCCGGATATTCGCTGATGACTAAGCCCATTTTGACCGCCCGCTCATAAAGAGGCGTGCTAGAGCTCGGATAACAATATTCGATGCCATTGCCCAAGACGCAGATAAGTTTGCCGCCATTATCTAACGCCGTCTCGGCAGCCTGAGCGTCGATGCCTCTAGCTAATCCCGTGCAAATGCTTATCCCCGCATCGACGAGCCCTTCGACGATGCGCTTGGTCATCGTCAAGCCATAACGAGAAGCTTCGCGGCTACCAACATAAGAAATTGTTCGCCTATCTTCTTTTAGTAAAGCGCGGTTACCGCGATAAAAGACGATAAACGGCGGTTTATTAAGACATTTGAAAACCGGCGGGTAATCGTTATCGAGAATCGTTATATAAGGGGCGTTCCCGCCTCTTTTATATTCCTCGGCCGCCTCTAAATCTGGCTTTTCCTTCTTCCTGATGGCTTGATAAATGTCATCCCATCTCCCTTCGAAATGTAGCGACAAAGCCAATAATGCGTCTCGTCCGTCCATAGCGATACCTCCACTATTCAAATAGGGGGATAAAAGCAAAAATGAATCAGAAAAATCAAAATAGATGGATCTGTTGGTGGTAGAAGTCCGCCACGGGAGCAAAGGATTTGCGGTGCACCCCTTCGATCGGACCGTATTTCGTAAGGGCTTCTAGATGTTTCTTCGTCCCATATCCTTTATGGGAAGCAAAGCCGTATTCGGGGTAGCGCTTATCGAGTTCGATTAGAAGACGGTCGCGGCTTACCTTCGCTAGAATCGAGGCCCCCGCGATATTGATCGCTTTAGCATCCCCTTTAACGATGGGAATAACGGGCTTAGGCAGCCCTTTAAGCGGCATCGCGTCAGTTAAAATAAGATCGTAAGGGATCTTGATATCCGCGATTGCCCTCTTCATGGCGAGCTTCGTAGCTTCATAAATATTAAGTTCGTCGATTTCTTCGACGCTCGCATAGGCAACGCCATAGCCTAGAGCCTCGCGTTTAACGATCTCGAAAAGCTCTTCTCTCTTCTTTTCGCTAAGCTGCTTGGAATCGTTGATGTCGTCATTGTGAAAGGAGGGAGGGAAAAGGCAGGCGGCGGCATAAACCGGACCCGCCAAAGGGCCTCTGCCCGCCTCATCGACGCCGACGATAAGCCTATATCCCTCCGCTCGGTATTTCTCTTCTTCCTTAAGCATTGGGTCGTTCCAAGGAAATGGGGCCCAAATCGCCGTTTTGGAAATCCTTTAAAAGAGTGAGGGCAGCTTTTTCGATATCGGGCTTAGCGCCCAAGGAAAGATAACCGCGATTGGCGGCGATTTTGGCGAAAATATCGTCTTTCGAGGTCTTTTCATCGAAATCGATGCCGTATTTAGCTTTAACGCCGTCGGAATAGCCATTAAGCAAAAAACCTAGCAATTCCTCGCTCAATTCCGCGACAGGCAAAACCTCTTCCTTGATCGAGCCGACCATGGCGAGTTTGCTGGCGACGGCCTTATCCTCATAATTCATCGGCAAAATGCCTGGCGTGTCCAAAAGCACATATTCTTCAGATAATTTAATCCACTGCTCCGCCCGCGTAACGCCGGGGCGATTGGCGGCGATGACGACTTTCTTGCCCGCCAAATTATTAATAAGAGTGCTCTTCCCAACATTAGGGATGCCGATGACCAAAAGGCGAATGGGTTGTTTTTTCATCCCGTATCGCCTTTCTTTTTCTCTTTTCTTGGCCACTAGCGAAGAAAGAAGAGGACTGATGACGGAGAGGATCTTCCCGCCTTTAAGATTGGCATCCATCGATAAGAGCCCCTTCTCCTTATAAGAAAGGATCCATTCTTTGGTGATAGACATATCGGCGCGATCGGTTTTCGAAAGGAGCAAAAGACGCGGCTTCGTCATGAATAACGGCTGATTCAAAAGAGGATTCCTCGAAGAAAAGGGGATCCTGGCGTCGGCCACCTCGATTATGACGTCGGAAACCTTCGCTAACGGCTCAAGAGAAAGCAAAGCCTTTTTCATATGGCCAGGGAAATAATGGATGTTTTTCTGTTGCTTCCCTTCCATCATAGATAACGTATATCC